>JAHEIV010000235.1 GCA_024639205.1 Deltaproteobacteria bacterium
ATATATCAATCAGGGTTAATACAGGATAGAGAGGCCCCGAATTAAATCGAAAAAGGCATTTGGGGTAAGTGTAACATACTGCTATAATGTTTGATATTAGATAATGTGCGGTATTGTTTTAAAATACCGCATGGTATAACTAGATGTTATACAATTGTGGAGAAAAAGCGATAGGCAGGTTTTCCCTCTGCCATCCGTAGAATCATCAGCGCCAGTTCCCGGGCGTGATAATCCCCCCACATACTCGATTCACCGCATGGAATCTTTTGGTTCGGTGGCACAAAGTCCCACCCGTTGGGCCGGTGGTAGATGGAGTGCAGGAGAAGGCCCTGATGGTCTTCGCTCACGGACAAGTAGGGTTCGGCAAATAGCGTATTTGCTACCGTCAATCCCGCCTGAATGTAGCGGTCTCCATTTGAAGCCCCGTCACGGGCATTCAGAAAACTTCCCAGGTGCAGCAACCCCTGGGCGGCGATGGCGGCGGCCGAACTGTCTGCCGGCTCGAAATCGTTGAACGGATCGGCGGGTTTTTCTGCCCAGTCGGGCTTATGCGCGAGGCCGGGAGCCCCGGTGTCCCAGTAAGGGATACCATCGGTCGCCGTGCAGGAGATGAAATAGTCCGCGGTTGCTTCGGCGGCATCCAGGAAGCGTTGGATCCACTTTTTCTTTTCCCCGTTATGAATGCCCGGATCGCACCCGAATTCCTCGTCCGGTAGTCTGTCCAGATACGCCAGTTGCTCGGCATAACCGAGCACCGCCCAGGCTAACCCGCGCGTCCACGTGCTGTAAGGTGAATAGCCCTGTTGGGTGGACGGGCAGCGGAAGGTGCCGTTTTTCGGATTAAAGATCGATTCGTGCGAGGTGCGACCGCGAACGTCGTAGCTGTCTCTGCCCTCTCCCCAGTAGACCGTAAAACAGGCGGTGGTTTCGGCATGTTGCAGCAGTCGCAGAAGTAGCGATATCTTCTCGTCCTGTTCTCCCATAAGTGTATGCCCCAGGCTGTGCGACAGGGACAGCACCCGCAGAGATCGCATGGCATCGATAAAAAGGGAGTGGGAGCCGTTGAATGAATGGATGAAGCCCAAGTGTTCCGCCAGCGGCGTCCAGCGAGATGCCTGCACGGCTCCCGATATCTTAAGAGCCAATCGGCAGGTTTCGGCCAGATATCCGCTGTCTTCGATTTGACCTTCTCCAATCAGGCGCAAAACGTTCCCGTAGGTGCTTACGTTGTTGAATCCGTGATCGTGCACGCCGATGTGGCTCACGTGCCCGGCCATGTGCTGCAGCGTGCCGTTCAAACCGATCTCCAGAAACGCTTGTTCACCGGTGGCATTGTACTGCAACAGGGCTGATCCGAACTGAAATCCGCGGGTCCATTCGGTCCAGCCGCGAACCGTGTACATTCCCTTAACGGTGAAAACCGGGGTGCCCCGGCTGCTGTCCCAGGTGTCTTTGATGGAGAGAATTTTCTTTCCGGACAGCTCGAAAAGATGCTCGACCTTGGAGACTAGCTGCTCAGCAGTGATTGCAGAGTCTATCTGGAGCATAGGTGCCTTCCCTTCTTCAATGGTATCGTGCCTACAGCCTTGGCAATGACAGCCCTCCGTCCACCATGATCACCTGGCCGGTGCAGTAAGGAAGCTGGCCGGTTGCCAGGGTTGCCACCACTTTTCCGACATCATCCGGAAATCCCCAGCGGGGCGTGACACATAACCCTTCGGATATGAGCCGGTCGTATTTTTTCTTCACACCGGCGGTCATGTCGGTGCGAATCACGCCGGGTCGAACTTCGTACACCGGTATGTTGTATTCGCCCAATCGGGCGGCGAACAGTTTGGCGGCCATGCTCAAGCCGGCCTTGGAAATGCAGTATTCTCCACGATTGACCGATGCAACCGTGGCTGAAATCGAGGAGATGTTGATGATGCAGCCCTCGAATGCGGCATCTGCATCTTTTTGAGCAATCATCCAGTTGGCCGCCGATTGGGTCATAAAGAAAGATCCTCTCAAGTTGACGTCTACGACAAAATCAAAGCTCTCCTCGGTCATTTTAAGGATGTCGAAACGCTGTTTGGGAGCCACACCGGCATTGTTGACCAGGATGTGAAGACTGTTGAAATATCCTTTGATGCGGGCCAGTATCGCATCACGGTCCTTTTTTTCGGCAACATTGCCCCGGCAGTAGACGACCTGCACACCGGTGCTGCGCAGCTCGTCCAGCGCTTCGGCAGCATCGGATTCCGCTCGCACCCCGTTGATGGCAAGATCGAAACCGGCTGTGGCCAGATGCGCTGCGCATCCGAAGCCGATCCCCCGGCTTCCACCGGTTACAAGTGCTACGCGACGAGCAGCATCCATCGTCTTTTCACCTCACATTTGCCCTGAGACAGACGGTTTACCCAGTCACAGCCAGGTGCCGGCTGCAGCGATATGCCTGCATTTTTGCGATACGGCTTGCTCGCCGCATGCCTTCACTTCTGTACATTCAGCTTCGGCACGTCGATCCATTTTCTCTGCTGCCACGACTGTGTGGCACATTCGGCGAGCTGAACGCCCTTGGCCCCTTCCAGAAGGTTCCACGGGAAAGGCTCATTCAACACGACGTGACGCAGAAAGCATTCCCACTGGGCTCTGAAAGCATTGGTGTAGTCTTCCTGGTCGGGAACCGCGGCCCAGTCATCCAGATAACTGGTTTCCAGAACCATGTCGGGGTTCCAGACCGGCCGCGGTGTGTTTCCGTAGTGCTGGATGTAGCAATTACGAAGACCGGCTACAGCCGATCCCTTGGTGCCGTCCACATGAAGGCTCAGTAGATCATCGCGGCGCACACGGGTCGTCCAGGATGCGTTGATGTGCGCGATGATTCCGCCTTGCAGCTCGAATGTGGAGTATGCGGCATCCTCTGCCGTGCACCGGTAGGAATTTCCGGCCTCGTCTATCCGCTCTTTGATGTGAACCGCAGCCAGGCAGGAAACGGCTGTGACATTGCCGAAAAGTGTGTCGAGAATGTAGCGCCAGTGCGGCATCATGTCCAGCACCAGACCGCCTTCTTCTTCCTTGCGGTAGTTCCACGAGGGCCGCTGGGCCGGGATGCTGTGACCCTCGAACACCCAGTACCCGAATTCTGCGCGGACGGTGAGAATGTCACCGAAAAACCCGTTTTCCTTCAGGCGCTTGAGCTTGATCAATCCAGGCAACCAGAGTTTGTCCTGGACCACGCCGTTTTTTAATCCGGCGGCGGCGGCAAGCCGGTAGAGCTCGATCGCCGTGTCGGTGTCGGTGGCGGTTGGTTTTTCGCAGTAAATGTGTTTGCCGGCTTCGATCGCCTTGCGCACGCTCACCGTTCTGAGCCCGGTGATCTGCGAGTCGAAGTAGATCTGGTAGTTCGGATCTTTGAGGCAGTCATCCAGTTCGGTTGTGTATTTTTCCACGCCGGAAAGGGTGCAGAGGTTTTTCAGCTTATCCGCATTCCGACCCACCAGTATCGGATCCGGCAGAATCACTTCTCCGGGAGCGATCGGAAGGCCGCCTTCCTGGATAAAAGCGGCAATGGAGCGCAGCAGATGCTGATTGGTGCCCATCCGGCCGGTGACACCGTTCATGATGATCCCGATTTTGTGTTCTTTCATGATAGTTCATCCCCTTGCAGCATTCTTTATAGATGATCGACCTTTCGAATGATTCGAAGACAGCGTCTCTCACCCAGACCCGAAATGCGTGTAATTATCTTGGAAGGGTATTTGGACAATTGCTATTTTATTGAAGCAACTGTTGTAGTCAATCTGTATGTCGCTCCACTATAGTGATATATTCGGTTTCTGTACTCGTTCTCCATTTTGTTTGCTATCTTTTAGAGTCAGACGTGGTTTCGGTATGCTTCGACAATCATGTCGAGGAAAGTGTTCTGGTCCATTTCCCAGTATTTTTTCGAGAAAATCTCCACCTCATTAAATCCGTTGAACCCGGCAGACTCCACCCAGCCGCGGATTTGTTTGATATCGATGCATCCCTCACCCATCAGCCCGCGGTCCAGTAGAAAATCTTCCGTGGGGATTTTCCAGTCACAGATATGAAAGGCGAACAGGTTGCCGCTTTGGCCACAGCGTTCGGTTTCCGCCCGCAGATCCGGGTCCCACCAGAGGTGGTAGACATCGTGCACCACACCCAGGTGGCGGGAGTCGAACTTTTCCGCCAGATCGTTGGCCTGCCGGAGCGTGTTGACGGCCGAGCGACTGTCGGCATACATGGGGTGCAGCGGTTCGATGCCCAGCCGGATGTCGGCCTTTTCCGCATGCGGCAAAATTGCGGCAATGCCGTCTTCGATCTGCCGGCGAGACAGTTCCAGGGTCTGACCGGGCACTGCACCGCAAACCAGCACAAGAAGCGGTGCCCCCAGCTCCGCGGCTTCGTCGATCATTTTCCGGTTGTCATCGATGGCTGTCAGGCGGTCGCGGGCCTCTGCAGCTGGAAAAAACCCTCCGCGTACATAAGAGACCACCTGCAGCCCGCAGTCACGCAACATCCGCCCGGTTTTGCCCGTATTGCGTCCCTCCAGTGCATCCTGCCAGACGGACATGCCCGCCACACCGACCCGGGCATAGTATTGCGCTGCCGCTTCGATGTTCCACGGCTTGGTGGTGGCCGTGTGGATGCACAATTTGGAAAGATCGATTATCGGTACAGTCATCATGCTCTTGGGTTGGTCGCCTGGTTGTTCGTGTTTGAGAATAATAAAAAATGAGTAAATACTTCAAACTTCGGTCAATTTTAAAGCGATTATCCCTTCTGCACCGACACGATTTTCAGCATTCAGCATCGGTGTATCTTTGCCTGACCATTACCGGAACGGCCTTCTGGGCGGCGTTCGTTTCAAAGGCAGCACAACGGGTTTTCCGCCCAACAGCGCCGAGCGGTAAATCGCCAGAATGATTTCCACGGATTTTCGGCCTTCCGCACCGTCGATCAAGGGTCGGGTTCCTTTTTTCAGTGCCCGGACCATATCTTCGAAATTTCGCTGATGCTGGACATAGCTCATGACTGACGGGTCGGCGGCACCTTCACTTTTCCCGCCCTTTTTGGCACCCAACGCTTTCATGATTTTCTTGTCTTTGGGCTTTGGCTTTTTGACATCCCACACCGCAAAACTGTTGTCGCGCATAAAGATCGATCCGTCGGAACCGCAGATGTGCACCTCGGCCGGAAGACCGGTGGGAGAAAAACAGGCGGTTGAGGCTTCAATGACGCCGATCGAACCGTTTTTGAATTTTAGAATCGCCACCGCATTGTCTTCCACCTCGATGCGTTTGTGTAAGGTAAG
>JAHEIV010000236.1 GCA_024639205.1 Deltaproteobacteria bacterium
CTGTTTTTGCTGGTGGGCATGATCTACGAGCGAACCCACCGGCGGCAGATCGAGGATTTCAGCGGACTTTTCAAGGCCTTACCGGTGTACGGCCTGTGCTTTTTCATCGTGCTGCTCTCCTCGATGGGAATGCCGACAACCAATGGTTTCATCGGTGAACTGCTGGTTCTCATCGGCGCTTACAAGGCCCACTGGTTTTACGCGCTGCCGGCGGTCATCGGGGTACTGCTGGGGGTCGCTTACCTGCTGTGGCTGTTCCAGCGGGTATTTCTGGGCGAATATTCATTTAGCGGGCCGAATCCGTTGAAGGATCTGGGTCACAGAGAAATCATCACCCTGGTGCCGATTATCGTCCTGGTTTTCTGGATCGGGTTGTACCCGCACCCCTTTCTAAAGATCACCGATGCATCCCTGAATCGCCTGGTGGAAGTGGTCGGTGATAATGCCCGCAAAGCTGCCTTGGTGGCTCCATCCTCCGGAGCGACTTTCGAAAGACCCGCCAGCGTCCGGCAGAACGTGAACAAACCGTGGGGAGGAGTCCCGATTCATCATGTTGATCAGTGATTTGAACATCGACTTCACGGCAATCATGCCGGAGATCCTGGTGACGTGTCTGGCTCTTGTCGTGCTGGTTCTCGATTTTTTTCTGCGTGGCCGCAGCAAATTGATCCTGGGATATCTGGCCATGCTGGGGCTGCTCGCCATATTGCCCGTTGCGGTGATCAGTGTTGTCCCTGAAGCGTCCTTTGGCGGTACGGTCACCGCCGACCGGTTTGCGGCCTTTTTCAACGTCATTTTTATTCTGGCCGGAACGCTCGCGCTGGCTGTTTCAACCGCATACCTGAAACATTCCGATGCCCTCAAAGGGGAGTACTACGTCATCATCCTGTTTGCGACCCTCGGCATGATGGTGATGGCATCGGCCAGCGATCTGATGAGCATCTACGTGGGATTGGAGCTGATGGCTCTTTGCTTCTACATCCTGGTGGCATTGGGACGCGATACGGGACGCTCTATGGAAGGCGCACTCAAATATTTTATACTGGGAGCTTTTTCCTCGGGAATTTTTCTGTACGGCATGTCATTTGCCTACGGATTCAGCGGTTCCACCAACTTGGCCGATATCGCCCGGCAGGCAGAGCTCGGGGCCTTTGAAGATCCGTTTCTGGTTCTGGCGGTGGTGCTGATCGCCGTCGGGTTTGCTTTCAAGGTGGCGCTCTTCCCGTTTCACCTGTGGGCGCCGGATGCCTACCAGGGTGCCCCAACACCGGTGGCGGCCCTGCTTTCGGTCGGATCCAAAGCAGCGGCATTCGCGGTATTCATGCGCATATTCCTGGTCGCTTTCCCGGAATTTCAACCCCAATGGTCAAAGCTGATGTGGCTGCTCTCCGCCCTGACGATGATTTTCGGCAGCGTGGTGGCGATATCCCAGAAAAACATCATTCGGATGCTGGCTTACAGCAGCATCGCCCACGCGGGTATGATCGTTATCGGGCTGCTGGTGTTCAACCGGACCGGTGTTTCCGGTGTTCTGTACTACCTGCTGGTCTATCTGTTCATGAATCTGGGCGCATTCAGCGTGGTGGCGCTGGTGGGTAAGACCGAAAGCGGTGGACTCAACATCAGTGACTGCAAGGGTCTTGCCGCCCGATATCCGCTCACATCCTTGCTCATGGCTCTGTTTCTGCTGGCACTGGCCGGCGTTCCGCCAACGGGTGGTTTTACCGCCAAATTTTTCATTCTCGCATCGGCCGTCAATGCAGGCTATTACTGGTTGGCAGCGCTGGGGGTGACAACCACCGCCGTTGCGCTGTTCTTCTATGCCAGGGTGATTTATTACATGTACATGAAAGAGCCCGAGGGACAGCCGATCACCGTCCAGACCGGTGTCGTCGGCACATGGGTGCTCTTGATCGCGGCTGCCGGCACCCTGATCTCGGGGCTTTATCCGGCACCCTTTATGGAATTTGCAACCCATGCGATCGAGCCGTTGATACGATAGGAAACCGGTATGCAAGAAACGAACGACGACAGCCACGCCGACACCGATCCCGCCGCACAGCGGCCGGCCAGGCTTCCCGGATTTGATTCCCGGACCAATTTTTCGATCCTTGGCTGGATACTCGACCGTCTAAGGAAAGGGTCCGGAAGCGAGCAGCAAATCGATTTGACGCTGGATTGATGGGGCCGGTGTACACAAAACGGGAGGTCGCGTGCTTCTGCCGCAGTATTTTTCAGTACCAATGGGCTCGCCAGGCCAAATACTACAGCCAACCGATGCGGTTGCTGACCGCAAATCCCTTTAGGTTTCCGGTACTTCGGTTGCCCTTGTACTGAATCATCACCTGGTGTGTACTGCCCAGATCCAGCAGCAGGCTTTTGATTTTCAGCAACTCGGGGACGGACAATCGTTCCAGCGCCGAAGGACCGTTGACGAGCTCTTCGACCCCCAGTGAGGCCAGAAAGGAACCCTGCGGGCAGTACCCCAGGCAAGCAAGACCGAACTCTTGCCCCCAGTCTTTCAGTGATGTAAAGTTGACGTGGGCGGTGATGTCCTGCCTTCCGACACGACGGTACGGGTTTTCATCAGTGGTGTGACGGTAGTAGCACAGCAGCGTTCCCCGGCTTCGCTCAACGGCGTAGTACTGCCGGGCGGAATACCCATAGTCGATCGTCAGAGTGAATCCTTCCGACAGCACCCGGCTGATGCTTTTTAGATAGTCATGAATCCCGAGGTTTACTTCGGTTCGATAACCGCTCAGGGCCGGTATGCGATAGGTTACGATGTACGCTGTCAACACGTCACTGCTGCAATCGCCATGAACTTGCGTAAATCGGTTTTTTTGGCAATCCACATAAACTTCCCGGAACCGATCCGCCATGCAGATCCGATGAACCGGGAAGGCATCCAGCAGCTCGTTGGTTACAATGCAGCCACGGAACGGATCGACTTCATCCAGCGATGTCTTCCATTCCACCTGCCCGGTATAGGTCTGCAGGGTCTTTCTTTGCTCTTCACGGGCGAGTGGGTTTCTTTCGACGATTACGTACTTCCAGCGCTTTTCCCATTTCAGGTGCGCGAGAATTTGGTCGATGATTCCTGCTGCCAGGCTGCCCTGTCCGGCACCGACCTCCATAACCGTAAAATCGTCCGGACAGCCCAATAGCTGCCGCATTTCATCGAGTTGGATGGCCAGCAACCGGCCGAACACCGGGTGCAGATGCGGGGAGGTGTAATAATCACCCGCGGGACCGAATGGAACCGGATCCGACATGTAATAGCCGAGCTCCGGATAGTACAAAGCCATTTCCATAAAGGCCGCAAATGAGATCGGCCCTTCACGCGCGATCCGGTCTTTGATGATCTGTTTGAGTGGGTAGGGATGCACACACTCATCCTGCATCTGGCAGTGTTAATTGCATACTGACTATCGATCGATTTCCGCCTACATCCGATGCATCAACCAGCGCGTCCGATGGAATTGTCGCCAACCGGAGGGATCCCTGCAGGAATTTCTCGATGGCTAACGGGCGGCGGCAATTGACGCCGCCTGCCGGGGGGATTATGTTCACACATCGGCTAATTCCTCTTCGCATCAATTTCATGCAAGATCCAATTCAACAACATACAAAGAACAGTCCAAAGGAGCAAGTCATGAAAACCGCCGAACAGATCATAGAAGAAAAGGGGGGCGAGATCATCAGTGTGCAGGAAACGACCACCATTTTCGATGCGCTGGAAATGATGATCGCCACACAGGTAGGCGCCGTGGTCGTCACAGTAGGCGGCCGGCCGGCCGGTATCTGGTCATCGCGGGATTTGATGCGCAACGTTTTAAAGCAGGATTTCGATATCCGCAGCGCCACGGTCGGAGATTACATGACGCCCAATATTCATTCGGCGCCTCACACGGACAACACGTTCAATCTGATGGACAAATTTTTAGGTCTGCGCATCAATCACCTGCTGGTGAAAAAAGAGGGGGAATATATCGGCCTGCTGTCCACCGGTGACGTGATGAAGACCGTCATCCAGGATAAGACCGAGGAGCTCAGCAAGCTGCAATCGATGGTCAGCTGGGACTATTACGAAGAGTGGAAATGGACGCCCAGCAAGAAAAACGTGATCCGCTGATCCATTCCTGCGGCTAGCAAAAAATGACTTCGCCAAAGAGGGTATGCTGATAGACGTTTCTGGCTGCTTTCTTCTTCAGCCTGCGGCAGTCGCTCTTCAGGTTTAGCGCGTGCATCTTGGCATGGCAGTTGGGGCAAAGCGCCACGGTGTTGTCGATGGTGTCCTCTCCCCCTTCGGAGATCCGCGTGATGTGGTGGGTTTCCAGAAAGGCTCTACCGTGACGATCGCGAAACGGCGCGGGTTGTTCGCACAACTGGCAGCTGCCGTTCGCCTTGCGGCGGGCCAGTTCGGCCACATAGACGTTTTTTTCATACACATTGATGGTGGCCCGACGACACCCTGCCCTGCTTTTGATGTTTGCCGCCCGTTTAACGAGTTCCTTATCGGACAGCTTCCGGGCCAGGCGTTCATTTCGGCTCCGGTTCTTTTGGATCAATTCCTCGGCAATCCGCGGTGACCGTTCTTCTCCTATCAGTCTGAGCGGAAAAACCCAAACGCTGCGACAGCGGCCTTCGATGTCCGGATGACTGGCCGTGTAGGGCGCCTCGGCCAGCACCACCCGACCGGTAAAAATATACCGACCTGATTCGAAAACCTCGAACAGGAATACGGATACCGGGTTGTCCGGCGATTCCGCCAGGGTTTTGTTCTGGCTGAATCCCAGCTGCTGGTCTCCTCTCGTGCCAATGCCTGAAAAATGAAAGCGGCCGTCGATCCAGCGATTTTCATACAGACTCAGGGTGTGGTCGGCGATCAGCACCAGGCTTTCGGTGGCGTGGGCACGGCGCATTCCCCCCTGGGAGCTGCATTTGAAAAGTTCGGTCAGCTGCCGGTTGGAAATCGTGTCACCGGGTTGAAGGGGTGGATCGAATGTCAATTTCACCACTCTCCAGTTTTCGAACAAACGGCATGTCGGCCGGTGCAAACTCGTAGTGCTTCAGCTCACCGGGCGCTGCCCACCGGAATTCGGCATGCACCTTAGGCACCGGATCGCCGCTTACCCATCTCACTCGATAAACATGCAAGTCGATGGTCATGTGATCGTAACGGTAGGAGCTGGCTCCCAGATACTCGTGCACGGAAACGGTGAGGTTGAACTCCTCTTGCAGTTCCCTTGCAAGGCACTGCTCGGAGCTCTCTCCATCCTCCACTTTCCCTCCGGGTAGCTCCCACTTG
>JAHEIV010000237.1 GCA_024639205.1 Deltaproteobacteria bacterium
GGCGATTGGACCCTTCTTTCTCGCGATGGGCACGGGTTCAGATGCGCAGTCGCCGGAGCTCGCTTTTCAGCAGGAAGGGGAGCCGGTAAGATAAGGTTATCTTGCGGTTCTCACTATCAAGCCGGCGCTCACTGATCGATCAAAGCTCGTCGAAACTGGATAAATCCGTTTCGAACGGCGATATACGGATCAACGGCCGCTTGTATGATGGCCTCGTAATCTCCGATGCGAAGGGAGAGATCGTTAAACCGGCGGTAGAGTCCAACCCCCACAGACAGGCTTGTGGGTTCGATGTAATTGATGGGATTGACGTACAGGTCGCCGAAAAACCCGACGGTGTCCCGCAGCGTCGAAGGCCCCAGGACCGGCCACACAAGATAAAACCCGCTTCCGATTCCGTAAGCGCCGAGGGTCTGCCCCAGATCTTCGTTGTTTATCTGGATGTCGTACAGTTCCAGAGCCGGATCCCAGAAACCCAGGACTCCCAGCGTCGTGTTGGTGATAAATCGCGCGGCTTCGTCTCCTGCGGCATTCCCTTTTCCCTGCAAGACACAGTTTACGAATCGAATCGGCGTAAGCAGATTGCTGAAGAAGTTACGGATGCCTCTTCGGGCAATCTCCGGCAGGACAGCATTATAACCCGAAGCCACGGGTTTGAGCACCCAGAAGTAGAGTCTGTCGTTAAAGATGAAAATGGCCTGATTGACAGGGCGCAGCGGATCGGCCACCTGGATGGCTGCCTGTGCGAATTCCTGGTCGAACTCACCGAACGCATCCGAATCCTGATCCGGTTCGTCGGGCGCCGGCAAGCGGATTTGCTTCTCTTCGGCAGGCTGTACCGCGCTGTCTGCCGCCGGTTGCACAGAGGCAGCGTTGGTTTTTACCTCCCGGTGAGCACATGCACACAGCAGCGATGCTGTTAGGATCGCTACCATCATGAGTTGTTTCCTGTGCATAGGTCTCCGATCCTCTATCCACACGTCAGCAAACACTCCGGGTCCCCCTCTGGCCTTATTGTTTCGCCGATTACTCCGCGGTTGGCTGATTGATTTGCGGTCCGAAGGGTTTGAGAAACACCAGTAGCTCCGGCAGCAATGTCAGCGCGGCCGCCAGAGCTATCAGCATGGCCAGACCGGTCAACAGCCCGAAATAGATGCTGGGGATGAAGTTGGAAAGAGCCAGAATCGAAAATCCAATGATGATCGTCACCGAGGTGTAGTACATCGCATAACCGATGCTTCCGTGACAGCGGTGCATTGCGGAAATGTAGCTGCCGGTTTTTGCAAACTCGACACCAAAGCGGTGGATGTAATGAATCGTATCGTCGACGGCAATCCCGACACTGATGGCAGCGATGGTGATGGTCATCATGTCCAGCGGTATGTTCATCCAGCCCATGAACCCCAGCACTGCAGAGATGGAAAGCAGGTTCGGAAAAATGGCAATCAGAGCGAGTGTGACCGATCGAAACAGCAGCAGAAACATGCAGAGCAATGCCAGCAGTGTGATACCGAGCGTCAGGATCTGTGAATCGAACAGGTTCTGCAGCATGTTGTTGTATAGGACCAGCAGGCCGGTTAACCGCACGTGTTCATCCTTCAGCCCGATTTCCTGCACCAGGTCACGGCGAATATTCTTCAGCAGCACGTTGCGCTTCAAGTCTTGCCGGGAGTCTTTCACCCGAACGAAAAACCGGGCCTGGTTGTGCTGCACCGATACGAAGGGAGCCAGGAGCTGCTTTTTATACCGATCCGGAATTTCGCCGTACAGCAGGGCCAGCTGAAAGTTGTCCAGCGGCTTGCTGTCATTGAACCGCTCGGCGACTTCCATCAGCGTGCCCACGGAGAGAACCTTGCCCGTTTCCGGCAGGCTGTCCAGATAATCGTGGATTCGCACGATGCCGGCCATCTTCACGGATGTAAACCAGTAGCGGTCGTCGGCCGGCGGTTTGTCAAATTCACTGAACTCGTCGAACGCTCCGGTGGCCTCAACCGGCGGCCCTTCTTTCGCTGCAACCGGATCGGCAGGCGGAGTCGGTTCCAGATCGATCACCACGTCCAGCGGTGTGGTGCCACCGAGTTGCTGGTCGATCACTTTCATGCCCTGGTAAATTTCCGTCCGTTGCTTGAAATAGTCAATGAAGCTGTTTTCAACCGCCAGCCGGGATACACCGACAACGCTCAGCACCAGCACAACAGCGCTGACAAAGAGGATGGTGCGACCGTGCTTTTCTGTAAATCGGGCCAGGACCGGCATCAGGGAAAAGCCCGAGGGCGTCCCGGTCGCGGGGCGGCTTTTCTTCAGTAACACCAGGCTTGCCGGAAAAAGTAAAAAGGTCACCACCATGGAGACAACGATGCCGGCGATCATCATCCATCCGAAGTTTATGACCGGCAGGATGTCGCAAAACACGAGGGAGCCGAATCCGGCGATCGTGGTCAGGGCGGCATACAGACACGGCTTGAATTTCAGCCGTACGGTTTCAAGCACCAGGAATCGCTGCTGCGCGTCGGGGTGCTCGGCCTGCAGTTCGCGATAGCGGACAATCAGGTGAATGGCAATGGCCATGGTTATGATCAACTGCAGTGAAATAAAGTTCGACGAGATCACCGTAACCTCCCATCCGAACAGTCCGAGCAGTCCGATCATGTTCAGGGCTGAAATCGCGCAGCAAGCCATGGGCAGCAGCACCCACCGCGGTTGCCGGAAAATAAACGACAGGGTTGCCACCAGAAAGAAAAGCACTCCGAATCCAAATACCTGCAGATCGTTCTTGATAAAGCGGACCAGGTCATCTGCGATCATGCTGACACCGCCCAGGAACAGGTCGGCATCCTGCCGATAGCGGTCCATGATACCGCGAATATTTACGATCAACCGGTGCCGCTCGGCCCGCATGGTGTCCCGGTGCTGCTGGAATTGGCGAACAACGTTGCGATACTCGCTCGATTCGGCAGCGGATAAACTGCCGGTTGCTTTTTTTGCACGCATCCGGTTGCGAAGGTTCAACAGCTCCTGGTAACGCGAATCGGGCGGCAGGTTGATCTGCAGGGCGGTTGTTTTCAAATCCGGACTGACCAGCAGGTTCTGGTAGATGGGACTGTTGCTGAACTCGATCCGAGCCAGATCCCGATCCACGGCGGGCGAGCGAAGGGTGCGAATACCACCGGCCAGCTCCTTGATGGAAACCCGTGGGCTTTCCAGCAGCGGGGCATCGAGGATCGTAAATACGGAGGAAACACCGTCCAGCCGCTGCAAATCCCCCTGCAGCCGGGAAAGGTTTTCCAGGGTCTGATCGGCCAACAGTTCACTTTTGGGGGTGAAGGTCAGAAACAAAAACTCCTGCTGATCGTAGCGGGAGCTGATCAGGCGCGCATAGGCCAGATCCTGATCGCCTTCCAATACAAGCGTCTCGGCCGACGCATCCAGCCTGAAATTCCTTGCATGATAGGCCAGAAAGGCGGACACCGCCAGCAGTAAGATGATGACCCAGACGGGTCTTTTCAGGATGAGGCTGTCATAGAAACGTACGACCGGTGATAGTGAACGAGTCATGGGGATCGAATCGGAAGAGTTGCGAAGATCAGGTTTTTTCCGGCTGTTGCATTTGTTGGATCAAATCGTCGATGTTTCCCGTACTCAATATTTGATCGAATTGATTGCGGTAGCTGACAATCAAACTAACCCCCTGAATCTCCAGATCGTATATTTTCCAACCGTTGCCGGCACGATAAAATTTATACAGCATCGATATGCTGTCCCCCTTGGAAACCAGATCCGTGTGGATATGCACCTTTCGATTCACTTCGGCAGCGGTTTTAATGACTACTTGCTCGTCGGTGTAAAGGGATATCCGGTCAAGATAGGTTTGCTTGAGCAGGTCGACAAACAGATCCGTAAATTTTTCCTGCTGCTGCCGGGTAATGGTGGGCCAGTGTTTGCGGCCCAGGGTTAGTTTTGCCATCAGTGGAAAATCGAACATCGGAGAGACGATCTCGCTGATCTCGGCTTTTTTGGACTCAAAACTCAATTTCTCGTTCTGCAATACCACCAGGACGGAGTCGAGCCGCTTTTTCAACAGTTCCTGCACTTCCCCGGTGTTGTCGGCGGTAAGCGGACCGCCAAACACCAGGATCAGCAGGGCTGCCAAACAAACCGATTTCGTGCTATATATTATTTTTTGGTTGTGCATGAACGGATCACCCGATTCGCTGGCAGGTAAACCGACTGCCGGTCAGTCATTTTCATTCTAACCCGACCGAAGGCCCCCGGATGGGGGCAGCCGGTAGACTTAAATTATATAGCATATTCGAATCCACTTATGGTGTCAAGCGGTTACCGATGGGCGGGGGCCCGGCGATGATCGGTGTTGAAAATCTATCCAAAAGCTTCGGCGACCAGGTTCTGTTTGAGCGGGTCAGCTTTCAGGTGAACCCGCGCGAAAGGGTGGGCCTGGTGGGCAGAAACGGCCACGGGAAGACCACCCTTTTCCGGATGATCCTCGGTGACATAGCTGCGGAATCCGGCACGGTGAGCGTTCCGAAAAACTATCGCATCGCCCATGTGGCGCAGAACCTAAACTTTTCCGCCGATACCGTTCTGGCGGAAGGGGCAACCGGCCTTCCGGACCATCGTCGGGAACAGCGCTGGAAGGTGGAAAAAATCCTGGCCGGATTGGGTTTTGAAACCGACGACTTGCGACGGCACCCTTCCGAGTTCTCCGGAGGATACCAGGTGCGGTTGAACCTGGCCAAGGTGCTGGTGTCTGAACCCGACCTGTTGCTGCTGGACGAGCCGACCAACTATCTCGATATCACTTCCATCCGCTGGATCGAACGGTTCCTGCTGAAATGGCCCGGCGAGGTGATGCTCATCACCCACGACCGGAGTTTCATGGATCGCATCGTCACCCACGTGCTGGGAATTCACCGCAAAAAGGTACGAAAAATCGAAGGCAACACGGGAAAATATTACACCCAGATTGCTCAGGATGAAGAAATCCACGAAAAAACCCGTCGGAGAGACGAACGGCGTCGCCGGGAAGTCGAACAGTTCATTTCCCGGTTTCGGGCCAAAGCCCGCCTGGCAAACCTGGTGCAATCGCGCATCAAGACCCTTTCAAAAACGGAAAAACGCGAAAAACTCGAAAAGATAAAAAATCTGGAATTTTCGTTTCGCAGCCTTCCGTTTCCGGGCAGACAGATGATGCGGGCTGAAAACCTTTTTTTCGGCTATCAGCCACAAACGCCGATTGTACGTAATTTCGGCATCAGCATCCTTCATCGAGATCGAATCTGCGTTGTAGGCAAA
>JAHEIV010000238.1 GCA_024639205.1 Deltaproteobacteria bacterium
TGAAACCGGCCAGTCCGGTCGGCCCTTTTTCAGCGGTGCGGGCTGTTTCCTGGTCGGCCTGCTTTTTCAGCTCCTGGATCAGCAGTCGCCGGACCTGTTTATCGTCCATGGAAGCGATGAAGCTGTCGACTTTCTGCGGATCGAGATCGGCGGGCAGCTCCACAGCTGCGTTGCCTTCGGTGCTCTTGGCGGCGCTGCCTTTTTTGGGCAGCGGCATCATTTGGGCATCCGCTATGCTGCCGGCAGCAGTCATCAATACCCAGAAAATCCCTATTGCGAAAACCATACAGACGGTCGATCGGTATGAGCGCATGCCCACCTCCTTGGTAAGAGTGGCAGAAATAAGCGGCAGAAAGTCGAATGTAACACGTGCGGTGCGGCTACTGTGCAAACGGCATCCAGCGCTTGATCATGGATGCCAGACGGCCTTCCTGTCTCAGTTTTTCGATAAATCCATTGGCGGACTCCAGCAATTGGGGGTCGCTTTTCCGTATCCCCCAGGCCAGGTTTTCTTCCGTCATATAATCCGGTATCAGATAGAGCTTTCCCGATTCGTCTGCCGCTGACAGCATCACCAGGATCGGTCCGTCGTGTACCAGAAGATCGATGCGGTTCACCGTAAACACGGTTGTCAGGGCATTCACCGCGTCCTGCGAGGTGTTGTAGGTTCGGATTTTGTCCGCCCGCCCGAAATTTTTGCGCACGAACTGCTCGCCGGTGGTCCCTTTTACGACCCCGAACCGCAAAGACGGTACCTGACCTAAGATGCCGTTGTATCCTGTGGGAAAGCGAGCTCTGTCCTCCCGGCGGGTGAGGGCCAGCAGACCGGTCCGGTAATAGGGGCTGCTGAAGGCGATTCGGACAGCCCGGTTTTTCGTCACGGACATGGCCGACATGATGATATCGGTCCGCTCTTCCAGCAGGGCGGGTATCTGGTCCTGCCACCGAAGTTCCACGAACTGCAGCGGTTTGCCGAGAAAGTCGGCAAACTCCCGGGCCAGCTCCGCTTCCAGGCCGACGATTTTACCTGCCTGCTTGTAAATCAGAGGGGGCGCGTTGGTGGAAACCCCGACGCGCAGCAGATTCTCTTCTTTTTGGGCTTGCGAAGACCCGGATGATCGCACCTGGGTAGAAGATTGATCGGCCGGAGTCGTCGAACAGGCCGCAAAGAGCAACAGCACCGTGCAGCCGAGCAATTGAAACCACCTGCGGGACAGGCATGGTTTGGGTTCCATCGAACGAATTCTCCCTTCATCACTGCAATTGTGATCCAAACAAAAACATTGCGATGCGGACCACCTGGATGCTAGTTGCAGAATCGTGTAAGAAAATACGGTGACTGCCATCAAAAGTCAACCGTTACTGCTTGACGGATCCCTATGCAGCAGATATCTTATGCCACGTTGTTTATATCTGCTCTTGGTGAGTTTACTGTGGTAATCGGTGGCCGATTTGGTCGGATCCGGTCGGTCGCCTGTTGAAAGGCTGTTGGGGGGATTTGTCGTGATGAAAAAAATGGTGCCGGTTGTTTTCTGCCTGGCCGCACTGCTGGTCACTGCCGGTTGCGGAGGGATGAAGTGGAAACACGACTACAAGCCCCAGCCTGAAATGAGAACCGACTATAACGAATGCCAGCGAGACGTGCGCTCCTGGCGCAGGGGGTACACCGGCGGCGAAGATCCTTTCGATGAACAGATCCTGATCAACGAATGCATGCAAAGCAAGGGATGGTATCGATGATCACAGGGCCTGCAGCTTTCTATGGCAAAACTTGAGCAGGATCGGCAGCCGAAGCAAAAAAAAATCACGCAAAGCGCGAAAAAGTCTTGATTTGATTTATTCAACTTGCTAAAGGCTTTCAAATACAGCCAACCAGCCGTTTGAAAGCCTGTTCTTTTCTTTGATCACAAATTGCCCGGGCCATACCTTCCAGTTGCGTGAGCAAATGTAGCCTCCCGCTGATATGGCCCGGGCATTTTATTTTTTTGCCCCCCCCTGCCGCCCGCAGCGAAACTGCCAAAACCACATCATTGATCCTGCCGGGTTTCGATTTCAGCCGCCGATAGACGACATCTGACAGCTCACACCGGCATGATCGTTGACTGCCAGGTTGTGATCGGACGGTTTGTTGCGAACCGCCTGTTGAAACAACTCCGCCAGTTGGCTGTCTTTACAACCGGCTCGCATCGGACCTTTGAGATCGAGCTGGCGATCGGAGAGCAGGCAGGGGCGCAGCTGGCCGCTGGCGGTCAAGCGCAACCGGTTACAGCTGCTGCAGAAGTGATGACTCAGAGCACTGATGAATCCGATCTCCCCCGGGGCTCCCTTGAAACGAAACCGCTCCGCCGGTCCGTCATCGGCATTTTTTTCAATGGGCAGCATTTCACCCAGCGGGCGAATAAAGTCCTTTATCTCCGGAACCAGCAAAGGCGGTGTTGTCTTCATTCGCGATTGGCCGATGGGCATGTGCTCGATGAACCGGACGTGATAGGGATGCCGGAAAGTAAGCCGGGCAAAGTCGATCAGTTCGTCGTCGTTGATTCCCTTTAATGCCACCACATTTAACTTGATGGGTGAAAAGCCGTGACGCCGGATCGATTCAATGCCCTGCCACACGCGTTCGAGGGCGTCGCTGCCGGTTATGCGGGCGAACTTTTCGCGCTGCAATGTATCCAGGCTGATGTTCAGTCTTCGAATGCCGGCCGCGCGGATCCGTTCGGCATGGTCCTCGAGGAAAACCCCGTTGGTGGTCAGGGTGAGCTCGGATATGCCGGATATCCCGGCAAGTGATTCCAGAAAGCCGATCACCCCTTTGCGCACCAGCGGCTCCCCGCCGGTAACTCTCACCTTGGTGATTCCCAGGTCCACCCCGATTCGAACGATGCGCAGTATCTCTTCATAGCGCAGGATCTCGGCATGCGACAGCCGGGGGATCCGGTCGCGGGGCACGCAGTACGTACAACGCAGGTTGCAGCGATCGGTAACCGAGATCCGCAAATAGTTCAGGCGGCGGTCGTGCCGATCGATCAACTTCGTTTTCAATCCATCATTCATATATTGCTGCTTTCAGGCAAGACCGACTGGTCCTTCATATATTGCTGCTTTCAGGCAAGATCGGCTGGTCCTTGCGGCGGACGGCCTTATCGGTTGCGAACTTTTGCCGGTATTCTGAAATTTCAATCATCGGTGGCCGTTCGATCCCGCCGATCTGCATAATGTCGGCCTGGTACTCGTTTTTGACCAGGTTGTACTGAATCATCTCGTTAAACAAGTCTTTTTTGAGCTCGATAAAATCGAGCTTCTGAATCCGCTTAAGGAAAGTGTCGAGAATGACGAAAGCCATTTTTCCCAGCGCCTTGATGTTCTGGTTTTTGTGCACCCGTTTTTCAAGGTCCACCTGTGCAATGACATTCAGCCCCCATTTTTCGTAGATATCGAGGATCAGACTGGTTTCCACGCCATATCCGATGGGGAAAGGGACCTTCTCGAACACTTCCCGGTAGCCGGCATATTCGCCGGAAAGGGGTTGAAAGATCTGGGTCAGTTCCGGAAAAAACAGGGAAAACATGGGTCGGATGACCAGTTCGGTGACCCGGCCGCCGCCGGTGGGACGAATTTTGCTTTTGCCGATGGCAATGGGGCGGTCATAAAACGCCTTGGCGTATTTGATGTGATCGGTCAGCAGCAGCGGTCCCACCAGTGCGTATGCAAAGCGATGGTGAATGTTTTTGATATCCGCATCGAGGTAGACAATGATGTCGCCTTTTGTAACAATAAGCGATTTCCAGAGATTCTCCCCCTTGCCCTTGTATTTTTCCAGGTTCGGCAGGATCTGATCCGCCTCATACACATCGGCACCGAAGGCGGCGGCACTCTCCATGGTATTGTCCGTTGAGCCCGAATCGATGACGACGATCTCATCCAGCAGCGGATAGCGTGTCATCAACTCCGACTTCATGATGATAATTTCCTTGGCGATGGTTTTCTCTTCGTTCAAGGTGGGCAGACAAAGCGATATGGCCAGATTCCGGCGCTCTTTTTCCTTTACCAGGCGGTCGAGGTCCGCGAAATCGGAAAAGTGAAACGTGTTATTTGCCAACCAGTTACTGCTCATCGCAAGCTCCGCTGTCGATTGCCTGAATGACGCCGACAACCTGGGCAATACCGGTGAACATCGGATTGATCTTCACTCTGGCATTGGCCAGGTGGTAATTCTCTCCCCTGGTAATTCCCAGCGTGACCGCGGGAATTTTGCGGGAAAGAAATATGGACAGTTCGGATTCGCTGTGACCGCTGACGGGCCGCAGATCGAGTTTCTGCATGATGGCGATGGATTTTTTCACCAGCGGGTGGTTATAGCGCAGTCGGGCGGCGCTCAGGTTGCTGATGGTTTTCAGATCCAGGTCCACCTCGTATTCGTGGCGAAGACCGTCGACGATATCCTTCACGTCTTTGAAGATGGCCTTGACCATTTTATCCGAGTCCCCCTGAATCTCCATGCCCAAAGAGGCATCGAAGGGGATCACCCCGTGTTTGATGCCGCCGGATATCTGTCCGATAATCACCCGACAGCGCGGACGCTGCGGCAGACGCAGCGTGAGGATCTGGTTGATGACTTCGTTTAGTATCAGTATGGCGTTGGGCCGAAATTTGTGCTCCAGTGCACTGGAGACCGGGGTGGCACATCTGGCTTCACAGCGGATCATTCCATCGGCATAGTAGCTCAGGCGGCCCAGTTCGACGCCTTCGATGCAGATCGCCGCGCGGATGGGAGTGGGCCAGGTCTTGACCAGATGCCGGATGCCGCGAAGATTCCCCTTGCCCATGGATTGAATCACACCGGCGAGAATGATGTCTGATTCGAAACGCAGATCCAATTGACGGAATATTTCCGGCAAAGAGGCCAGTACCCCCACACCGATGGAATTGTCGGTCAAACCGGCACCGGTGATCGAATCCTTCTTGATTTTGAAGTTGTGATCCACGTCTTTCGGGAAAAAGGTGTCGAGGTGGGCAACGACGAAAATGGGTGATTTCGAGTCGTTGGTGCCCCGGATGACGCCGATCGGGTTGCGGTATCCGTCGGTGGTGCACTCGTCCGCCTGAAATTCTGCCAGGCGGTCCATGAACATCTGGGCCCGGCTTTTTTCCTTGAATGTGGGTGCCGGTATCTGTCCGATCAGTACGATATTGGTGAGGATGGTCTCTTTGATTGCCCGGATTCGGTCGACGTAGGTTGGAAGATTGTCAAGGTAAGACTCCATCTGAACCCCCAAGACTATATAAGTACATCAGAACCGGGGATGAGGT
>JAHEIV010000239.1 GCA_024639205.1 Deltaproteobacteria bacterium
CGCGACTGTCTTCGATGCGTTTTGTAAAGTCGGAAAGCGAGCAGACCTGCGTTGTCGGCCGAAGTCCATAGCGGTCAAAATTGGCACGGCGCCGACAATTCTCGGCGATAATAATGGAGTCTACATTGTGTCGAATCCTTTTATGGTTGGTCTCCAAAAGAACTTCGAAGTTTCCGACAGATCCGCTGCAAGAAATCAGCCGGGTCGATGCAAGAAGTTCTACGCCTGTGGTGCCCGAACCGCCGCCCTGATCCATCAGGTCCTTCCCAAGATCCTTTTCGGCACCGGCAACCAGAACCACTGCTCCGCGGGCTGCCAACATTTTGGTTACGCGGGCTGCACAATCGCCGCTGCCGACAACCAGCGTATGAAGGGTCACGTGACACCTCGCAGGTGATTTGCCGCCCGGAGCGCAGCGCGACCGGCACTGGCCACCGAATCCGCAATGGTCATCGGTCCGCCGGCGGCACCGGCGATGAAAACACCTTTCCGAGCAGAATCCTCCAGAAATCCGGTATCGGTCGGCAGCAGCTGAAACAGTTCCTTCAGGGTCCGGTTGTCCTGCCCGGGGGTGATGCCGACGGATAGCACCACCATGTCGAAAGATTCTTCGCAACGTTGGGCTTCGCCGGGGGTAAAATAGACCACTCGAAGCCGATCCTTATCGCTTCCGAAGATGTCAGCGGGGATTGCGCGCACCATCTTCACTTTGTTTTTCAGTTGCCCGAACTGTGTGTTGAAGTCTTTGCCGAACGTCTGGATGTCGATGTAAAAGATCGTGATCTTAGTTTCCGGCCGGCGAGCTTTGATCAGGCCGGTGATGCGCAGCGCCGAGGCACAACAGACCTTCGAACACCACAGATGGCCCAATCCGGCGTCGCGGCTGCCCACGCACTGGACAAAAGCGATTTGGTCCGGCAGGCGATTGTCGGAGGGGCAATAGGGCAAGCCTTTCTCCCGCAAAATGCGCTCCAATTCCAGATTGGTGATTACGTTGGCAAACTGCTGGTAGCCGTATGGCTTGCCGGCCGGATCAAAGGGTGTAAAACCGGTGGCGACTATGATCGCATCCGCCGCAATGCTGGTCTGCGCAGGAGAATCGGAGTCGTGGCTATTTTCAATGATGACCCGGTAGCCGTTGGCGTTTCTGCCGGAGACATCCACCACTCGCGTGCGGGTTGACACCTCGATTCTCGGGTCACCGAGGGCCTGGCGCCATTTTTCTTCCACTATGCAGGCAGCGCAGGCAACGCACTTTTCGGTCGCCTTGCAGGCGTATTGGACCGCATGACCGCCAAGAATGGGGGCTTTTTCGACAATCACCGAGTGAATATCCAAGGTCGCCAGTTTGGTGGCGGCACTCAAGCCGGCGATGCCGCCACCGATGACCAGAACTTTTTGGTCTGCAGCCACGTGCGTCAATCCTTTTCTATTTACGAACCGGCCGGCTCCACCGCTGCGGGGCCGGTTCACCGGTGGCCTTCCTGTTCTAAAAGGAGTCAAGATAACCGCTGGCTGATTTCATGTCAAAGAGAAAAACGGGCGTTCCGCAGAGCAATGGGGGTAGTGCCGGAGGCAGGCGCAGCAATGACTGATTTTACCGCGCAGAAATGGCCGCAGCGGGAGGCAGCGAGTCGATCGAAAACACTAATCGCCGTGAACGGTGACAATACCCAGGTAGCCGTCAACGGTGACAGTGTCGCCGGTTTGAATCAAGGAGGTGGCATCCGGTATGCCGGTCACACACGGCAGGCCGTATTCCCTTGCGATAATCGCACCATGGATGAGCATGCCGCCGCGGCGTTCGACGACCCCGGCTGCCAGCGGCACCACAAAGGTCATGTTGGGGTCCACCGCGTCACAGATCAGCAGTTCCCCATTCTTGAAACCCGGCAGATCTGAATGACGGCGGATCACCCGGGCCCGTCCCCTGGCTACACCGGGGCCCGCGGGCTGTCCGGTCAGCTGCCGGGCTCTCAGGGCGGACAGCGGGTGTTTTTCATCGGAACCGGCGGCTGTCGGCTCCTGTAAAAGGTGTATCTCCGCAACCGCTGCCTGCAGCACCTGCCGTCCACCGTCTGTTTCCGGCTCGTCTGCGGACTCGGAGATTCGCCGGTTGGCCTCCTGGACCGCCGCCAGCAGTTGGGCCTCGATCCGGCCCAGGTGGATGTTGTCGTCATCCCGAAGCCGATAACTGGCGCGGGCCAGTTCCAGCAGTTCGAGCCCCTTTTCCCGGTCACCGTCTCCGTAAGCGTCCAGGAAACGCTCTACCCGCTCCGCGGTCGTTTCTTGCCGGCTGTTTTCCGGCGGGTGTTTCAAAACAGTGGCGTACTGCAAAATGACATGGATCAGCGGCTGTAGATCCTCGGCGCAATTCGTTCCGCCGGTCATCGTACAGGATAGATCCCCGTATGTTTCAATAAATGCGTCGATCTGTTGCCGAAAACCCGCCGGCAATCCTTTTAAATCGCCGGTTCGAAGCAATCCGGCCAGTTTGGGGTCGCCGGCGACTTCGCCGGCCAGTTGGGAAAGGCGTTGATTTCGATCGACGCTCGCCAGGTCCGAGTGGACCAGCAGGTCGACAAACTCGTACGGGTCATCCGGTGCCATCGCCTGGTTGTAGACTTGTCCAAAAAGCCGCATACCGTGCGCGAAAGGGATAAACTCCGACCAATAGACGTTTACCCAGTTGTGATTGATTTCCAAACGCCGGTGGACTTCAGCGGCCAAATCCGCATCGGTTAGGGTGGCCAGGTCCATCCCGGCCAGCTCTGCTGCACAGCGGATCATCTCCGGTATCAACTCTGTTTCAATCCGCTGGCGCAACAACTTCAGGTTGTCGAAACTGCGATGCAGGCTAAGATACCATCCACGCTTGTCTTCCGGATGCGCTGACGAAGACGTGGTGATCGGCCGGGACTGCAGAAGAATCAGCCGGTCGTTGCGGAAAGTCCACTCCACGTCCTGGGGCGCATCGAAAAATGCTTCCGCACGACAGGCCAGCTCATAGACGGCTGTGACCTGCGATTGTTCCAATGGTGGGTGGGAAACCAGCTTGTCCGGAAGTCGACCCAGGGCAATCCCACGATCCTGAACGGCGGCCCATAGCCGGCGTTCAACCGGCCGGTGCGACAGCACCTTCCGGGACCGTCGATCAATTGTCCAGCGATCCGGCTCCACCGTACCGTCCACCAGGCCCTGATTGAGCCCGTGAACGGCCTCGATCACCGCCTGAGCTTCGTTGGTTGGGCTGCGGGTAAAGGCCACCCCAGAACAATGGCCGAAAACGGCAGCCTGCACGACTACCGCCATGGTGCTGTGTTCGATCGTTAGACCGATTTCTTGCCGATACAGCAATGCGGCATCCGACCAAAGCGAGGCCCACACCAGCCGGATATGTCGCAAAATGTCATCGATGCCCCGCACGTTGACAAACGATTCATGCAGACCGGCAAACGAGGCACACGCGTCATCCTCTTCCGGTGCTGAGGAGCGAACGGCCACCGGCTGGTTTGCAAATCGACGCTGCAACGTTTCCCGCAGTGATGCCTCCAGTTGATCCGAAAGCGGCTTTTTCAGGAACAGGCTTCGAATGCGAGCGGTGCAATCCCAGACTTCTTCCCAACGCATGTCGCTAAAATCTTTGCGGTGCAGCTCCAGCTGAATGCGCTCCTGCAGCCCGCTTTTTTGCAGGTACTGGCGGTATGCGTCGGTGGTGATTAAAACCGTATCCGGTATCGTAAACCCCTGACGGGTTAAAATGGCCAGTGTGTATCCTTTGCCACCGATACGGGGCCGATCGGCCGGCTGTACATC
Source organism: Deltaproteobacteria bacterium (assembly GCA_024639205.1). Classification (GTDB taxonomy): domain Bacteria; phylum Desulfobacterota; class Desulfobacteria; order Desulfobacterales; family SG8-13; genus SG8-13. The sequence goes on from JAHEIV010000239.1 coordinate 3,817, forward strand.
TGCGGGATCCAATATCAGATTCATGGGTCAGGGTGCCATTCCATGACGTGTTGAAAGTTTCTGACCAGCACGTATGAGCGAACCTGCACGCAGATCAGGGCACAGGAAGGCGAAAGGGCAAACTCTTCCAAATAGGGATGTTTTGTCACATAGGCAGCGAGAGTGGCCTGCCGTTTTTCACCCGTGTCTTCTTCTGCAACCCCGACCACCGTCACGGCAACGGCCTGGTGAAAGTCCGAATTCTTGTTGGTGCTGCTGTTGATAAGCATCGACACGCGCCGATCACCTTTCAGGTTTGCGTATTTGCGGGTCGCCCGGGAGGTGACAAAGAAAAGACGGCGCAGGTCGGTAGAGGCGACAAACGCCACCAGACTGGTGTACGGATGTCCACTGCTGCTGGTGGCCACCACCGCCAGTTGCTGGGTGGCGAACAGCTGCTGCAGCCGTGCCCGAATAACTTCGGTGTCGTCGATCGGCATCGCTGAGTCCTTTGAGATATGGTTGCGTTGACGGTTGGGTTCTGTCTATGGACATTGCCGGACGAGCGTTTCGGCGGGGGCGGCAGCAATAGAACACGACACTGCACCGGCGCGTCGAAGCATTTCGAGCTTTTCGGGCAGTGCCCGCAGATCGACGCTTAGCGATCGGCTGTAAACGATGCGACCCTGCCGGTGAAACTACTTACCGTCTCCCACGAGCGGCAGTTGTTGATCGAGCCGAAAAAATACCAGGAACTTTCTCGCCTGATCATCGTCTTTATATTTTCTGCGCTTGAGTTCGTCGAGTAGCTCGCTGTCCTGTTCTTCACGAAGCTTGGTCATGAACAACCGTTTGCCCTTGTATCCGGGCCCGTCTTCAACAAACAAATACGTAGCGTGTGGATTGGTCTGCAGGTTGCTGTGGGTCAGGCGGTCCCGCATGATAAATGCCAGTGTCCCATCTTCCATGCAATGCGGCCGGGCATAGACGGCAGCGTCGACCTTGCCGGCACCATCGGCGGTGGCAAGCACCCCGATTCCCTTGGTCTCTTCAAAATAGTGGCTGAGCGGCATGCATCCTCCTTTACTCTCCGTCCGAACCGATACTGCGCGATTTACAATACGGAAATATAATGCCGCTGGCGAAAAAAGAAAGCGCACTGGTTCGAAAAGCGACTTATTTCATGCGCTCTATCATTTCCCGAAGGTCTGTGATATCGATGCCACGGGGTCAACCACGCTTCTTGAAACGAATCGAAGATGCAAACAGCGCGAAGAGGAGACCGCCTGGCCGGTCCTAATTCAAAGGAGTGTCGAACTCGATTTGAAACCGCACGAGCAATTTCCACTGTGCGGCCGGGCAGCATTCAACGGCGCCTTGCGCTCTGCTGATCGTTTTCCCGGGAGAAGGTTTCTCCATCACTGTCCGGATTCGCATGGCAGGTCACATCGATCCCAAAGGATTCACTATGTCCACAAGGCTTTCCACCTGTAAGGTCCGTGACAGAGCCAATT
>JAHEIV010000240.1 GCA_024639205.1 Deltaproteobacteria bacterium
GGTCTACGGCACGAACGACGTCACACACCCGGGTGTCCGGCAGCTCGTGCACGAAATCGAAGACATCTATATCGGTGGATCGCTTGAAGTGCTTTCCTTGCCCCTGCACTTTGATTTCAAGCAGCTGCGGCTGCCGCCGGAAGATATCCGGCAGCGTATCGGCAAGCTCGACTGGCAACGGGTAGTGGGATTTCAAACCCGCCATCCGATTCACCGCCCCCAGTTCGAGATGACGATCCGAGCCATGCGACAGGTCCGAGGCAGCCTGCTACTGCTGCCGATCGTAGGTCTGGCACGCCCGGGGGATTTCGACTATTATACCCGGATGCGTTGTTATCGCGCGGTGTCACGGCGCTATCCGCCGGATTCCCTGTTGTTGAATCTACTGCCCCTGTCTTCTACCATGGCTGGACCGCGGGAAGCCCTGCTGCACACGATCATCGCTAAAAACTTCGGCTGCAGCGATTTCATTGTCGGCCATGATCATGCCGGACCCGGACCGAACCGAAACGGCAAATGGTTTTACTCCAGCAAGGCCGCCCGCAGCTTGACCGAGAAGCATTCCGAAGAGATCGGTGTGAACGTCATTCCGTTTGAGGAGATCGTTTATCTTCCATTCGAAGACGAATTTCGAGCCGCCGGCCAGGTCCCCGAGGGTGTTCAAACCCTTTCCCTTTCCGGCTCCGAGATACGACAGCGGCTCAGATCCGGACGGCGCATCCCGGAATGGATGACCTTTCCGGAAGTGCTGGCAGAGCTTGAAAAAGGGTATCCTCCTCCCCACCGGCAGGGTTTCACCGTCTTTCTGACCGGGCTTTCCGGTGCCGGTAAATCGACCATCGCAAAGATCCTCCACTCGCGCTTTTTAGAGATCGGGGAACGACCGGTCAGCCTGCTCGATGGGGACATCGTGCGCCACAACCTTTCGAGCAACCTGAGCTTTAACAAGGAAGACCGAGACACCAACGTTCGCCGGATCGGGTTTGTGGCCAGCGAAATCACCAAAAACCGGGGTATTGCCATTTGCGCTCCCATCGCTCCCTACGATTCGTCCCGCCGGGAAATCAGACAAACAATCGAATCAACCGGCGGTTTTATCGAAGTTTACGTATCCACGCCACTGGCCGTGTGCGAAAAAAGAGACCGCAAGGGAATGTACGCCAAGGCCAGGGCCGGCTTGATCAAGGGATTCACCGGGGTGGACGACCCATACGAGGAGCCCAAAGAGCCGGAGCTGCGCATCGATACCACGGATTTGACACCCACTGAGGCCTCCCAGGAGATACTGCTGTTTCTGGGAGAGAAGGGATACATTTAGTTCTTATCGAAACCCTGGGCCAAAGGTGGAGGGTTTCGATAGGAAGATAATACGCCATGCCGTTGTCTTTCCGGGTCCTGATTATTCTCACCTGCCTGATTTGCCTGGCACCGCCCGGCGGTGCGAAGGCCGAGGGCTTCAATCTGGTTCCCAACATCGCGCTTCGGGAAGAGTACAACGACAACATTTTTTTCTCGGTACAAGATCGGGTAAGTGATTTTATCACTACCGTTTCGCCCGGGTTGAACATCGTCGACAAAACCGAGCGACTGGACCTGGCGCTCACCGGCCGGCTCGACGGTATCTACTACGCAGACACCTCAGAACTCGATTCGGTGGACCAGCACTACCTTGGGCACCTGGGATATGAAATCACCGAGCGACTGAGCCTTCTCTCCGATGCATGGTATATAGAGGATTCGCGCCCGGACCGCGATATAATTGAAACCGGGCTGGTGCAGGGCGCCGAACTACGCAAGCGCAGGTTTTTCTCCCTGGGTGGGGACTACCAGACCGGCGAAAACACCTCCAACAACCTTTTCTACCGTTACGAGCAAAGCGATTACACGGACGAAGAGTTCGCGGACTCGCGGATCCACTCGGTCGATTTTCAGCACACCTGGGATGCCCGCCGGGTTTTTGAAGAGACCATCGGGAAATTGAATATCGGTTATGCCAATGCCGATTTTTCTACATCCCGGGTGGAGTCCGTGTCGGGAACGATCGGGGCGGCCTGGAATACCACCGAGCTGTGGCGCCTTGTGCTGGACCTTGGTGTTCGATACACCGTCACGGATGTTATCACCGCCCCACCCGAGACCACCCGGGATCTGAGCGGTGTGGGCAAGGCCACCGTCGAATACCGCGGGATGTCCACTTACGCCAACCTGATCTTTCTGCACGATATTCGAGAAGCGCGGGGAAGGGGTGGGACCGCCTCCCGGACCGAACTGACCGGATGGGTCAGCTACCGTCTCGCCGAGCGGTTTCGTCTGACACTCTCCGCCGGTTATTATCTGAACAGATCCCTGCAAGGAACCGTTTCCATCGTCAAGGTGGATGAACAAACCTTGCGCGCAAGGCCCGGTTTGCGATATGAGTTTACCGATGACCTGATCCTGGAAGCGGCCTACAAATACACCCGGGTGAGAGACGACATCGACCGCACCACCGCCGCCCAGAACATGGTTTTCGGTCAGATCTTCTGGCAGTGGCCGATTTTTGATTGATCTGTCCGCCACCGCAGAGCCTGCAAGAAACGGGATGCTGCCGAATTACCCGGTTGACCGCAGGCAATGGTAATTTCAGTATGATATTAATCTCATCACGTTAGGGAATCCGATATGAAATCCCCAAAATGGTTTATACACCCGATGTGGATATTTATCCTGTCAATTGCCGCTTTGGGCACATCCCTGTTTCTGTACATCTACTGGTATATGGAGGCCAGCGTCGGCCTCCGGGCGCTGGTCGAAAGGTTCAACCTGGACCGCACCCAGGTCATGGCGTCGGAGACCTGGATGGTTGTCATGATTTTGTCTGTTCTGGTGGGAGTGATATTGCTGGGAATTTTCAGCATCTTCGTTTACAGCCAGAAAACGCTGCAGCTGTACCGTCTGCAAAACAATTTCATCAACAATTTCACCCATGAGCTCAAAACACCGGTAACTTCGCTGCGGCTGTATCTGGAGACCTTCACCAAGCACCACCTGCCCAGGTCCGACCAGCTCAAATACATTCAGTTTATGATCGCCGATGTGAGCCGCCTCACGGAAAACATTAATCGGATTCTGAACCTGGCCAAAATCGAAAGCAAAAGTTACACGAGCGAATTCATCGAGGCGGACCTGCCGAATACCATAAACAGCGTGCTGACCAACAACCGGCACTTGTTTCAAAACAGTCGCATTGTCCTGCACGCGGTCGCCGAGCCGCTGCCGGCATACCGGATCAACCCGTCGCTGTTCGAAATGCTGCTGATGAATCTGCTCACAAACGCTCAGAAATACAACGAATCCAAGCAGCCGCGTGTCGACATCCGCTTCGAGGCCAACCGGCGAAACCTTACCATCCGATTCGAAGACAACGGTATCGGGTTGGAAAAAAACGAAATTCGTAAAATTTTCCGCAAATTCTACCAGACCGGCAGCATAAACAACATGAGCGCCAAGGGAAGCGGGCTGGGCTTGCATCTGGTGCAGACCGTGGCAGGCATACACAAGTGGAAAGTCAACGCCCAAAGCCGCGGGAGCGGTAAAGGATCGATTTTTTCGCTGGTGCTGCCCCGAAGCCAAACAGTTGTTGTCTCCGCCGGATAGTCCCTGGATTGCGGGAATTTTTGACATCGACTATGGTTGGGCCATATGTCCTGCGGTGCTCTCATGACCGATGAACGACACCACAGTTTCGATAAAAACCCTAAACCGGAGAGACCGGTGACCGACCAGAAACAACAACGGATATTGATCATCGAAGATGACGCCCATATTGCCGAAGGGCTGGAATTGAATCTCAAGTTGCAGGGGCATGCGGTTGCCTGGGCTGCCGACGGTCCGACGGGACTTCAGAAATGGAAAGCGTTCAAACCGCACCTGGTGGTGCTGGACATCATGCTGCCCGGCATCGACGGGCTGTCCATCTTGCAGTCCATCCGCCTGGAGGACGAACGAGTGCCGATCCTGATCCTATCGGCCAAGGCCGCCTCCGACGATATCGTCAAGGGGCTTTCCTTTGGTGTGGACGACTACCTCGCCAAGCCTTTTCACCTCGAAGAATTTCTGCTGCGGACCAATCGATTGCTGAAGCGCTCCGCCTGGAACTCCGCAGATATTCCAGTTGAACCGATCATCGAAAAACCGTACATTTTTGGTGAAAACACGATCGATTTCCAAACCCACACCGCCCGGTGCCGTCAGGGGGCGATATCGCTGACCGAACAGGAACTCAGGCTGCTCAAACTTTTTGTTACCCATGCCGGCAGACCGCTGTCGCGGGCCAAACTTCTGGAGGTCGGCTGGGGGTACACGCGCAACATTTCGAGTCGCACGGTGGACAATTTCGTTGTTCGTTTGCGCAAGTATTTCGAAAACGACCCCAAAAATCCCCGTTATTTCAGAAGCATCCGATCAGTGGGATATGTATTCAGCCCGCACGACTCCGATTGATCTGCGCGTGAGTCGCCAGCGCCCGCCGATGTGGCCGTCCATCCGTCATTTCAACCACTGCTGCCATTACAGACCCGTCATTTGTAAAACTTTTGTAAAACAGCTGCTCCGGGCTGTTCTGTTCTTGCGGACTGTCGTATAATAAGGCGTTAAAAGTCCAAAATGAAGGCGATTCAACGCACGGGTGCGAATATTCGCTCAACAACGATCTGATGGGACAATCGAGCATGAAACTACCGGAATTGAGAATTGGTGATTTGGTCAGCCGGATTCCCATTATCCAGGGCGGGATGGGCGTAGCCATATCCCTGTCGCGTATGGCATCCGCGGTAGCCAATGAAGGCGGCATCGGCGTTATCGCCGCTGCGATACCAGGCGTCCACGAGCCTGACTTTGCCACCAACACCCGCGAGGCCAACAGTCGGGTGCTGCGCAGGGAAATCAGAAAAGCCCGCCAGATGACCAATGGTATCCTGGGGGTCAACATCATGGTAGCGCTGACCGATTTTGCGGAGATGGTGAAAATCTCTCTGCAAGAGGGTATCGACATCATTTTTTCGGGCGCGGGCCTGCCCCTGGATCTGCCGGGATATCGAAGCCGGCAATCCAACACCAAGCTGGTGCCGATCGTTTCCTCGGCCAGGGCGGCCAAGATCATCTGTCAAAAGTGGCTTTCGCGCTATGCAACCCTGCCGGATGCCGTTGTGGTGGAAGGGCCGATGGCCGGTGGGCATATCGGTTTTAAGGCCGCTCAGATCGAAGATCCGGGATTTTCCCTCGATCGCATCGTTGCCGAAGTCATCGAAGTGCTGC
>JAHEIV010000241.1 GCA_024639205.1 Deltaproteobacteria bacterium
GATTAGCGGCAGGATCTGGTGATAGGCGTCAAAGACCAGACGGCGCAGGGTCATCAACCCTGCGAACTGATCGAGTATGAAAAGCTGCCGTTCCTCTCTGAGCAGGCTCTGATGGGCGTGTTGACCGGAGATGCTGGCCAGATTGGCGGCGACGGCATTCAACACCTGCTGAGTGGATAGCCTCCCGTTGATGTAAATTCGGTTTGCGTCGCTTCGGGAAATCACACGGCGCACAATGAGTCCATCTGCGGGGTCGATTCCGTGCTCGGTCATCCGACCGGTTGCATCGCTGCCGTCTTGGACCTGGAAAAGCGCCTCCAGCTCAGCTGTCTCGCTACCGGTGCGAATCAATGAGGCACTGGCCCGGCTGCCGAGCAACAGGTTGATGGCGTTAATCAAAATGGTCTTGCCGGCACCGGTCTCTCCGCTCAAAATGGTAAGGCCATCCGCAAAACGGATGGCGAGATCGTCGATGATGGCGAAGTTTCGAATGGAAAGTTCTCGGAGCATAGACGCGCGAAGTTCACCGGCAATGGCAAGATACCACCGGCAGCAGTTCCAGCTGGCCAGACATGGCCGGTGCGGTATTTTCAGGGGAATGCACTTTGTTTGGTGTGGTTTATGCCACAGAGGCATCTTTTTGTAAAGCCGCCATGCGGCAAATCGGCGATCATGAAAATCGACTCACTGCGGATAGCCTGTGATTTCACGAATCCGTCGGTAAAGCGGTTTGAGGCGTCGATACATCTTCTTGTAAACGTCATGAAAAAGAGAATTATACAATTGGTGATTCTTCATGTCGGGTTCAAAAACGTCTCCCATCCGGGTCATGGAGCCAACAGCCGCCGGAAAATTCGGGTGCAGACCCAGACCGACAGCCGCATCGATGGCCGCTCCCAACCCGGAAGTCTCGTAGACGTGCGGTCGACCCGTTGGCATTCCAAATATATCCGCGGTCAGCTGCATGGCGGTTCGGCTCTGACTGCCGCCTCCGGAAACCCGTATACTGGTAATCGCGGTATTGCTTCTTTTTTCAATGCGCTCTTTGCCTTCCCGAAGGGCATAGGCCAGCCCTTCGAGGATCGAACGATACAGGTGAGCGCGGGAGTGGACATCGCCAAAGCCGATAATCGCTCCCTTGGCTTCCGGTCCCGGATTCTTCAAACCCGGTGTCCAGAAAGGTTGAAGCATCAGTCCCATCGCACCGGGTGGAATATCGGCCACCAGATTTTCCAGGAGGTCCTCAGCTGCCAGCCCCTTGCGAAGGGCCTCCTGCTGCTCGGGATGCCCGAACTGCTCCTTGAACCAATGGACCATCCAGTAACCCCTGTAAATCTGAACCTCGACAGTGTAGCAGCCCGGTATCGCAGACGGATAGGGAGGAAGCAAGGGTATGGCCTCGACGTACCGGCGATGAGTGGCGTTGATGGTCGCCGTGGTACCGTAACTCAGGCAGCCCACCGAGGGCTCGAGACTGCCGGAGCCAATTACCTCGCAAGCCTTGTCGGCTGCGGCTGCGATAATCGGCAGACCGACCGGCAGTCCGGTCTCTTCGGCGGCCTGCCGGCTTATCTCACCGACGGCCTGCCCGGGCGAAACCAATTCCGGAAGCTGATGGCGGGCAACCGGCAGCAATTGCCATCGCCAGTTGCGATCAGAACACCACTTCAGTCGTTTGAAATCGAAAGGGATATATCCCACCTGGGATCCCACTGAGTCGACGAAGGTGTCGGTGAGCTTGTAGAGCAGGTATCCGGAAAGCAGCAGGTACTTGTGGGTTTTTTTCCACAGCTCCGGCTGGTAGGTTGCAATCCAATTCGCTTCAGCTTCCGATTGCAGGTAAGCGATGGTATCCCGCAATCCTGCCAGCCGGAAAAGACGTCCCCATGCCCCCTTGAGTGGCGGCAGCCCGTGGGTTTTGCGCTGATCCAGCCAGACAATTGCCGGCCGAAGAGGAGTTCCTTTGCTGTCGACATTGATCACCGTCCCCCGTTGGGTTGTGAGCGCCAGACCGGCGATGCGCTCTTTCATGACTGCGCGGCTGCTGAAGAGCTTTCGGCAAACCTGGCACAGTGCCTGCCAGAAGTGATCGGGATCCTGTTCCGCCCAACCCGGTTGCCTGGAGAAATAAGGCACCAGGGGTATGCGTTCACAGGCCTTGATGTGACCGTCGAGACGGAACACCAGTGCTTTGATGCTCTGGGTGCCGTTGTCAATGGCCAGAAGAAGGTCCTTGGTCGCCATCATCTCTGAATTCAGGAATTCACGCTATGCGCGGAAATTTGGTGCTCAGCCGACGTCAGACAGCTCAATGGCCTCTTTTGCCTTTGCGACGTTTTCAACCGTTCCCATCACAATGAGCGTCATTCCAGCTCTCAGCGGCAGATGCGCCGGTGGATTGAATTGTATATCGTCACCGTCGTGCTGGGCCGCTACGACCAGAAGGTCGTATTGGTCTTTGAGACCGCAGTTCATCAAGGGTAAATCGATAAAGCGGGATCGCTCGGCAACGGTGATCTGGTGGATCCGCAGATCGCCTTGTCCGCTGCGCAGCATCTTGTCGAGGAAGAATACGACAGCGGGACGAATCATTTCCGATGCCATGCGCATGGCTCCAATAAAATTAGGGGACACCACGCTGTCAGCTCCCGCTTTTTTCAGCTTCGGCTCCAGCTTTTGGTCAATCATGCGGCTGATAATGCGAATGTTGCGATTGTGCATGCGGGCGGACATCGTGATGTAAAGATTGTCATTGTCGGCGGGCAGGGTAATGATAATGCCGGCGGCGTTCTCGATCCCCGCAGCGAACAGATTTTCGTCATCGGTGGCATTGCCTTGAACATGGTAAAGGTTCGTGCTCGTGATGACCTTGCAGCGCTCGATGTTTTCGGTGTCGTTCTCGATAAGCACCACTGATTCCTTGTTCTTCGCCAGCTCTTTTAGGATCAGCCGTCCGGTTTCCCCACCGCCGCATACGATGGTGTGGTTGCGCAGCTTTTGAATTTGTTTTAACATTTTGTTTTTCCTTAGTATTCCGGTAAGCTCTCCTTCCACGATAGCCGCCGTCAACGTACTGATGCCGTACAACAAAATCCCCATTCCGAAGGTAATCAGCACCATCGTGTATATCTGGGCCGGTATATTGCCGCTGACCTCAATGACTTCACCATAACCAACGGTAGTCAGGGAAATCACGGTCATATAAACGCAGTCCAGAAAACGCGGCTGACCGCCGAAAAGGATATAATACCCGGTGCTTCCGGCCAGAATGACAATGACAATGAGAAGGATAACGCTGTAGATCTGCCGCTTGATCCTCATCGCTCTGACATATACCAGCGCTGCTCCGGCTGTAAAGGGTTTTTATGGGCGATTACAGCGACTTGAAAGATCTTTACAAACACGGGAGCATGATTTATATTTTATATTTACCTAAAATAGGATACAGCCCGTCCATACTTCCGGCGGAAAGGCAAGAATGGAAAAACCGACACCTCTGGTAATTGCCACACGCAATGCCGGCAAGACGGCTGAAATCAAGGATCTGTTGCGTGGCTTTCCAGTGCAGATAAGAAGTCTGGCGGACTTCGGCCCTATTCCGAAAGCCGAAGAAACTGGCGCAACCTTTGAAGAAAACGCATACCTGAAAGCCAGTCTGACCGCCCGGGTCCTCGGCGTAACGGCCCTGGCAGACGATTCCGGTTTGGTGGTAGAAGCCTTGAACGGGGCCCCCGGTGTTTACTCCGCACGGTTTGCCGGCCCGGGGGCCACCGATATTCAACGTTGTGATAAAATCCTGCATGAAATGCGGGCAATCAGCGATCGTCGGGCAGCTTTCGAATGCGTGCTGTCGATAGCCGTTCCAACCGGTGCGGCACTGACCTATTCGGGCCGCTGCGAGGGCCGCATCGCCGAACAACCGACCGGCGTAAACGGATTCGGTTATGACCCGATCTTTTATTACCCGCCCTTGGGCAAGACCTTTGCCGAGTTGACCCGACAGGAAAAAAGCGGTGTCAGCCACCGCGGCAAGGCACTGGAGCAGTTCAAGCACGAATGTAACAAAGTATTAATCTGGATTGAGCAGCAGATGCCCCGCCAGGAAAAGAGTATCTGCCGGCATCTTCCACACAGTTAACCGTTCGGGACGTTTGTCGCCACAGCATCCTCACAGGAGACCAACATTATGATGAAAAAAAACGAAGGCGTCGACATTGTCAAAGAGATCGGAGGGATACAAACGCAACAGAAAGCCGAAGAGTACCTTCAGAAACAACTGGACGCCGACAGCCTTTCGCGCCTTCAGCAGATCAAGTTACCGGTTGCACGACTGAAAATCGCCAATGCCATCGCCATGTGCCGCCCGGATTCCGTTTTTATCAACACCGGATCGGAAGCCGACAAACAGTTTATTCGGAATCTGGCCATGGAAAAAGGGGAAGAATCGAAACTTCCCATGCAAGATCACACGATTCACTACGACCTGAAAGAAGAGCAGGGCCGCATCATCGACCGAACCTTTTACCTGGCCAACCCCGGCGACCTGGTCAGTTCTTTGGCCAATCAGATCGAACGCATCGAAGCGCTGGAGGACATTCGCAAAAAAATGACCGGCATCATGCAGGGCAAAGTCATGATGATTGGATGTTACATCCGCGGGCCGATCGGCGCGCCGGTATCCGATCCGGCCCTGGAAATCAGCAGCTCCACCTATGTGTTGCACAGCGCCGAGCTTCTCTACCGCAATGCGTACGCTGATTTTGACAAGCAGGTTGAACAGACGGGATATTTTTACACCAATATCCACAGCGAAGGATTGAATCGGCCCGAAGACCTGCCGCATGCGAGAGTTTACATGGACCGCAGCTATCAGACCACCTACAGCATAAACTGTACCTATGCCGGCAATACGCTGCTGCTCAAAAAGGGCAATCATCGATTCTCGGTAGACCGCTCGGTTTACGAAAAAAGAGGGCAGGAACTTGCGGAGCATATGTTCATCACCGGCATGGACGGTCCCGGTGGTCGTATCACCTGGATAACCGGCGCAGCGCCCAGCGGGTGCGGCAAAACCACCACGGCCATGGCCGGCAATCATTTCGTAGGAGACGACCTGGCCCAGATGTGGATCGCCGGCGACGGCAGTGTTCGATCCGTAAATCCCGAATGCGGCATCTTCGGTATCGTAGAGGACGTCAATTGGACGGGAGACCCCATGTTAATGGAATGCCTGCGTAATCCTGGAAGCGAGGTCATA
>JAHEIV010000005.1 GCA_024639205.1 Deltaproteobacteria bacterium
CCGAGACCCGTATGATCTCGCAAATCTGTCCCAGCAGATCCTGTCCGGCCGATGCGTCGAAAACAAATTCCGTCACATCCACCAGCGGAAGCCGCTCCCGGTGTTTGAGCTGCAGAACTTCCGGGGCGATCACGATCGGGTCAAGAGATATTTGCAGTTTGTTGTTTTCCTGCGCCATGCAGAGCTGTTCGTAAAAAGAAAGCAGCGCACCGTATTCGGGCAGGAGGGCCTTCAAGGATGCGGCGGCTTTTTGGATCTGTTCGGTCGGCAATTCGCGATGTTCGATCATGGGAGTTCCTAACGCCGAATCGGTAATGGACCATTCGGCAAGAAATACAAAACAGGGAGAAGAAATCTCTCCTCCCTGTTTTGATCTTGACAGCCACGGCGTTTGACGCTCACATCTTAGAGCAACTGAGAAATCAGCCCGGTCAGCGGGCGCAGCATCCGCCTCAGCGCCACTTGACGGGTGACATCAAAAGACCCGCCGGAGGCAATGGCATTTTCATGGTAATAGTTCGGGTCAAAGCCCGTTAGGAAAATGACCCGAACATCGCCCGGGTCCAGCAACTGGGCCTTGGGGAATTTCTTCTTCGCCTCTGCCAGGTGGCGGTTCCCCAGAGAGAGCATCGCCTCTCGCGTACCGAAGTTCATCGCACCGGTGGGGCACGTTTTGACGCAGGCCGGCTGCAGGCCGTTTTGCACCCGGTCCAGGCACATATCGCATTTGGCCAGGGTGCCGTCCGGACCTTTCCGCGGGATGTTGTAAGGACAGGATTCTGTAATCTCCGCTGCGTCAAATCCCTTTGTGTTGGCGGTGTAAATCACCGCACCGGATGAAGCGTCGGTGAAAATGGCGCTTTCGTCGCCGGCGGTGTCCTGACACGGCGGCTCGAGGCAATGCCGGCACTGATCCGGGAAAAAGAGCCACCGCATCTGGCCGTCGATCACCTCTTCCTTCATCCGAACCAGTTTATAGGTGTCGAAGGAGAGATCAGCCGGGTTCTGGTATGACCCGCGATTTGTCGTTTCTTCGGCGGGCAAATCATGCCACTGCTTGCAGGCCACCTGGCATCCGCGGCAGGCCGTGCAAAGTGTCGTGTCGACCAAAAATGACATGCTCATAAGTGATCACCTCCTCCCCTATGCTTTGGTTACGTTGACCATAAAGGCTTTGGTTTCCGGAATCCGGGTGTTGGCGTCACCGGTATTCGGTGTCAGCAGGTTGGCGCTTTCCTCCATGCCGCTCAACGGTTTGATCCAGCCGAAGTGCCACGGAAGGCCGACCTGATGGACGGTGAGTTTGCCGAGTTTGAACGGTTTGAATCGCGCTGTGACCAAAGCGGTGGCCTCCACCTTGCCGCGCAGCGAGGAGACCATCACCCGCTCGCCGTTACGGATGTCCTTCAGCCTGGCCAGTTCCTTGCTCATTTCAACGAACATCTGGGGCTGCATTTCCAGCAGGTACGGCTGATAGCGTGTCATCACCCCGGTCTGCCAGTGCTCCACCACTCGGTAAGTAGTGGCCACGTAGGGATAGCGCGGATCGCAGGTGGCCCAATCGTCGGCCGTGCCTCCGTAGACCGGAGCAGTGGGATTCATCCGCTGTTTGCTCATGTAGTTTCTTTCCACCGGGCATTCCAGCGGTTCATAGTGTTCCGGGAAAGGACCGTCCGCGCGGCCCGGTCCGAAGATCTGGGCGTGTCCGTGCTTGCGCATGATAAACGCGTGCTTGCTCTTCGGATTCGGTTTGCCGTCGGCGCTCAGCAACGGTGGCCAGCCACCGTCCGGCACATCGCCTTCCCATTTTTTGCCGGTCCATCGGATCACCCAGTTCGCATTGTCCCAGGGTTGGCCCTTGGGGTCCACCGAAGCACGGTTATATATGATCCGGCGGTTGACCGGCCAGCACCAGGAAAATTCCGGGTACAGGCCGATGTTGTTGGGTGCGTCCTTCTGGCCGCGGCGGGCGGCCATGTTTCCCTTTTCCGTGTAGCTGTTGCAGTAGAGCCAGTTGCCGGAAGAGGTCGAGCCGTCGGCCAGCAGGAAGGCAAAGCTCGGCACCAGTGTGCCGGCCTTGAAATCCTTGCCTCTGACAGTCACGTCCTTGAGAAAGTAGCCGTTGATCTCTTTGGCCACCATGTGGGCATTATACTCTCCGTTCGAAAGATAGTCCCATTTGAGGTTGGCGATTGGCTCCTTGAAGGCGCCCGGCTGCGCGGCATACAGCTCCTTGATCTTGTTGCCCAGGTTCATGATGATCTGGCCGTCGGGCAGACTGTTGCCCAGCGGCTTGGGGCCCTGATAGCGCCACTGCATCCACCGGCCGCTGTTGGTGATGCTGCCGTCTTTTTCCACCGAGACACAGGCCGGCAGGAAAAAGACCTCCGTTTTGACCTTGGTCGGGTCCACTCCGGGGCCCTTCCAGAAGGCACCGGTTTCGTTTTCAAAGAGGTTGGTGTTGACCATCCAGTCTAGTTTTGCCATGGCCTGGCGGTTTTTATTGGCATTGGCGCCGCTGCAGGCCGGGTTCTGGCCCCAGGCGAAAAACCCCTTGATTTCACCGTTGTACATGACATCGAACAGGTCCAGCCAGGAATAAGCCTTGCCGTCGTCCACTTTAGGCAGCCAGCTGTAGCCGAAATCGTTCGATGCATCGGCATTGTCGCCGAAAAAGGACTTGAGCATGCTCACCGAATACTTGGGATAGTTCTGCCACCAGTTGGCAGAAAGCGGATCCTTGCTGGCCGGGGTCCATTTTTTGTTGTATGCCGCCAGCGAGGTATTGGAAGATCGCGGGGTTTTGAGATATCCCGGCCAGATGTGCCACAGCAGGCAGTGATCGGTAGACCCCTGGACGTTCGACTCTCCGCGCAGGGCGTTCACCCCGCCGCCGGCCATGCCCATGTTGCCCAGCAGCAGCTGAATGATGGCCATGGTGCGGATGTTCTGGGTGCCCACCGTGTGCTGGGTCCATCCCATGGCGTACATGATGGTACCGGCCTTGCCGACCTTGCCGGTCTCCGCATAGGTTTTGTAAATCTTCTTCAGGTCTTTTTCCGGTGTCCCCGTGATCTGGGAGACAAGTTTGGTGTTGTAGCGGTTGAAATGCTTTTTCAGCAGCTGGAGCACACTTCGCGAGTTTTTCAGCGAGCGGTCCATTTTGGGCACTCCGTTTTTGTCCATATCGAAGGCCCACTGGCTCTTGTCGTATTTTCGATTTTTTGCGTCGAAACCGGAGAACAGGCCGTCTTTGAATTTGAATTTTTTGCCGACGATAAACGTCGCGTTGGTGTAATTGGCCACGTACTCTTGATGATACAATTGATTGTCGATGATGTACTTGATCATCCCGCCCAGAAACGCAATGTCGGTGCCGCTGCGAAGCGGGGAGTACATGTCCGCTTTGGATGAGGTCCGTGTGAAGCGGGGATCGACACTGATCAGCGTCGCCCCTTTCTGCTGGGCCTCGATGACGTACTTGAAGGAAATGGGATGGTTTTCGGCAGCATTGCTGCCCATGATTAAAATGCAATCACTGTTTTTGATATCGATCCAGTGATTGGTCATCGCGCCGCGTCCGAACGACTCTGCCAGAGCCGCAACTGTGGCGCTATGTCAGATACGGGCCTGGTGTTCGATGTACACCAGCCCCAGTGCACGCATCAGTGCCTGGTAGATCCAGCACTCTTCGTTGTCCATGGCGGCACTGCCGACAGAAGCGATTTCCGTTGTGCGGTTGACCACCTGCCCCTTGGCGTTTTTAAATGTAAAGCTCGCATCCCGGGTGTCTTTGGTGCGTTTGGCAATTTCCGTCAGGGCCCAATTCCAGGAAACCTTTTTCCATTCCTTGGCATACGGGGCGCGGTACATCGGTTCGGTGACCCGTTGGGTGTTTTCGGTCAACTGGGCCAGCGACGCCCCCTTGGAGCACAAGGAGCCCCGGTTGATCACGTGATCCGGATCCCCCTCGATGTTGATCACGCGGCCGTCCCCCTTTTTGCTGGTGTGTACAATGACACCGCAGCCGACGGCACAATAAGGGCAGATCGAAGTGGTCTCTGTGGCATACTTGGTCTTGAGCATCTGAGCGTGGGCTTTGACCGGCTTGAGATCAAAACCCAGCCCGCTGACGGCAAGACCGGCGGCCGTAGCACCACTGATCTGGATGAAATCCCTGCGGGTGACATCCATAGCGCTTCCTCCTTTCCATTGATGGTGGGTTGGTCAGCTTTGTCAGACAACGATAGGCAATTGCCTGAAGCTGTAAGAAACCATTCGGCAGTGGGCGAAGATAAAGCCCCGCACAGAAACGAACCGGAAAAATGGAAAACTCCTGAAATAGTCAGGTGTTACCGGCTCCTTTTCTGTTATGAGTGTCGAATATGGACGCTGTGGCTCGGCAACGTTGAAAACGTCGTTTGGGTTTGAGAGAAAGGAGTAACGTGTAACTAACACATTTTTCTTACTAGGCAGCCCGGCAGGTTGTCAAGCAAGAAATTGCCGGGATCGCGGCGAATACGCTGCTGAGCGGAAGGTGTCGCGTGGGAAATCCTACGCAACGGTTCGCCATGAAACCCTGCGACCCGCCAGGGCTGTCGGGTCTCGGTAGTAAGCGGGTCCGGCAGGGTGAAAATTGACGACACACAAATGATCTTCACCTGCAAACCACTTGGGAGGGTAAGCGTGAACGGTTGATTCGCTCAACGTGCGGTCTGTGTCGAGTGTGACACAATCTCATCAAACACCCTGCACGAACCGGTCAGCATGACGCCCCGGCGCGCCATCAGCGGGCGGTGCCGCAAAACGGACAGAAGGAAAATTCCGGTTTGAGCGAACGGCCGCAATCCGAACAGCGGGGTTTCCGAGGCGCCGATCCGGCGCTACGATCGAGGGACTCCGGCGATTCAGTCCGAGCACAGCGATCGCAGAGGATAAACGGCTGGCCGGTTTTCACCTTCAGCAGCGGGATGAAAAACAGGCTCAGATAATGGTCCATGCGTTTTCGGTATGCCTGGAACTGGCCGCAGGAGGGGCACTGACGAGGAGTGTCTTCCAGCTTTTTGATTTTGGGTTGAATACCTGCGATCAGAAACATGTCCCACGCCAAACTTTTGGTGACGCCGGCTCTCGAAACTTGAGAAACCGGTCTGAATTCTGTAATATGAAACAAATCGGCAGCACCCGTCAACTGACTCGAAAGGGGCCGGCATGATCATCGATTTTCACACCCACATTTTTCCAGCTGAAATACGCAACCGGCGGGAAGTCTATTTTGCTGCCGAACCGGAATTTGAACTGCTGTACCGCTCACCAAAATCCAAAATGATCGGTGCTGCAGAAATGGTGGCTATGATGGACAGAGAAGGTGTCGACAAATCGGTGGCGTTCGGATTTCCCTGGCAGAAGCTGGACACCTGTCGACGGCACAACGATTACGTGCTGGAATCGGTGACCCGATTCCCGGATCGGCTCATCGGGTTCGGGTGTCTGAATCCGCTTGCGAAAACGGCTGCAAACGAAGCGCTGCGCTGTATCGACAGCGGCATGGCCGGCATCGGAGAATTGGCCTTTTACCGATCGGGTCTGGATGCACGGGTCCTGGACAGCCTGGAGCCGATCATGCAGCTTTGCCTTCAAAAAAACCTGCCGGTGATGATCCATGTAAACGAGCCGCTCGGGCGCGAATATCCGGGCAAAAGCCCCAACTCTCTCGGGCAGATATATGCGCTTGCGCAACGGTTTAGCCGGAACAAACTTGTGCTGGCCCACTGGGGAGGTGGCATTTTCCTTTACATGCTGTTGAAAAAAGAAGTCAAAGAAACCCTTGCGAATGTATATTACGATACGGCTGCATCTCCTTTCCTGTACCATCTCGATATATTTGCGCTGGCGGTCCGGTTGGCCGGCATTGCAAAAATCCTTTTCGGCAGCGACTTTCCGCTGATTTCCCCTTCAACGTATTTTAGCGAATTGAACCAAACCGGGCTGACCCGAGAGCAGCTTGCGTGCATCCAGGGACTCAACGCGAAGAACTTGCTGGGTTTGTAAAACGGATCTTCGACACGCGTTCCTACCCGGCCACATTCAGGCATGAACAATCCGTTGAAGTTGACGCAGAAGCGGCGCTGCCTGTGTCCGATGGCTTGGCGGGACCATCAGACGCTTCAGCGGCCGGTTGCGAATAAGGTTGCCGGCCGAGCACGCAAGCCGGCTTTCCCGGTAAGCGCTCATGTTCTCCGGTTTCGAAAGGTACAGGATCACGTCGGTGAAATTGCCCGTGCAGCCATCGCTGTCCAGGTGTTCGATCACCTGAAGAAATACGCTGCTTACCGTCAGGACGAACTCGTCCATGTCGGCATGACCGATTTTTGAACAGTCGCTTCGTGAGATCAGACAGCGGCAGGCAAAGGGCCGGAGAGAATAGTGCGGGCAGGAGCGATTTTCCAGCAACGGACAAGGCCCCCAGTTAGGGTCACAGGATTCTTCCGGTAGAGCTTCGCCCAGCGCACATCGATCCGCAATTTCGTTGGTTGTGATTTGGGGCTGGAATCTTTCAAGCGATGTCGCGTCTTGAAGCTGCCGGCGCAGCCGATCCTTTTCGATGGAGTCGAGTTCTTCGAGGATGCTGGCCGCTTCGAGACTGGTGAGCGTAACGTTGCGGGTGCAGCACCGGCAACATTGCTTCCGGCAGGCCAGGTCCAAAGCATCCGTAAACGACCCGTAGATGTCATACACTTGATGAAGGCTTTGTAATTTCTGCTGCAGTTTCATCGATATCGGTCATCCCAATTGACTTTGTCTTGAATCGATTTACATTTTCCAGTCAAACAGAACATCAAAGCGCAATAACGAGCCGGTGAGCACATGTCCATTGCGGTCGTGACAATCATCCTGGTGTTGACCCTAATTTTGCTGATCAGCGAGAGACTGCCGGTGGACCTGACGGCCATCGGTCTGATGGTGGCCCTTTCCGCAACCGGGATTCTCACTCCGGCGGAAGCGGTAGCCGGATTTGCCAGCCCGGCGGTACTCACTGTGGCCGCTATGTTTCTGGTCAGCCGGGGGATGATTCGCACCGGTGCGGTGGGCTTCATCGGACAGCGGGTAATCGACCTGTCCCGTGGAAACACCAGCCTGGCGATGCTCATGGTTTTGCTGATCGTAGCGCTTTCCTCGGCTTTTATCAACAACACGCCGGTCGTTGTGCTGTTCATACCGATTGTGCTGAGCCTGAGTTGTGAACTGGGGTTCAGCCCCTCGAAATTCCTGATACCGATTTCCTATGCCTCGATTCTGGCCGGCACCAGCACCCTGATTGGTACCTCGACCAATATTATCGTCAGCGACCTGAGTGCCCGTCACGGATACGGTCCGCTGGGTATGTTCGAACTGACGATTTTGGGGCTTCCAATCGCTGTAACAGGGATTGGGTTTTTGCTTTATGCGGCTCCGCGGCTGATGCCAAGCAATCAAATGCCCGTCTGTGAGATGAAAAATGAACACAGAAAGCGTTACCTGGCCGAACTGATGGTTCCCAAGGACAGCTGGCTGGTCGGCATAAAAGCCGGTCAGGCATTTGCGGAACAACATCCCGGGATCGAGGTGCTGGAACTGATTCGTTACTCGCATATCTTCTATCCGGATCGCGACCCGGTGAATATCGCACCCGATGACTTGTTGTTGATCAAAGGCTCGGCTTCGGATCTGATCGAAATTCTTCACAGCGACGGGATCGCACTGCCGATGGCCGCAAACGGATTCGATTTCGGAGTCGGCGATAATGGTTCCATTGTAGTGGAATTGATCATACCGCCGCAGTCATCGCTGGTCGGGGCGCGGTTGCTGGAGAGTCGCCTCTCCCGGGATCCAAACATCCACATCATCGCCATACAACGCAGAGGCCTGCATTATACCGAACAAAAGTTGCAGGATGTCCGGTTGAAAAACGGCGATATTCTGCTGATCTGGTGCCCGGAACGCCATCTCGATAACCTGCGTGCCGAGGCCGATTTGATCATCGTCGAGGATGTCCACCACGAATTGGTGCACAAGCGGAAAGCTCATATGGCTTTTGCCATATTCGGCGGTATGATCCTGGCCGCCAGCGCGGGTTTGGCCGACATTATGTTGTGTGCGATGACCGCTGTCCTGCTTATGTTGCTGACCGGATGTCTCCAGTTGCGAGACGCCTACCGTGGGATCCAGAGCAACGTTCTGCTGCTGATTGTCGGCACCTTTGCCTTGGGCGCGGCTATGGAAAAATCCGGTGCATCGAGCTTTTATGCCGAGGCGATCATTAACCTGCTGTCCGGCAGCGGCCCGTGGGTGGTTCTGGTCGGGATCATGCTGTTGACCAGCCTCAGCACCCAGATACTCAGCAACAATGCTACCGCCATATTGATCTTGCCGATAGCGATATCCGCCGCAGTTGAGCTGGGAGTGGATCCCAAGCCGTTCATCATCGCTGTTTGCTTCGGGGCCAGCGCCTGTTTTGCCACCCCCATCGGTTATCAAACCAACCTGCTGGTATACGGTCCCGGCGGGTATCGGTTCAGCGATTTTCTAAAGTTGGGTATCCCATTGAACCTGATCGTGTTGCTGTTTAGCGCATTGCTGATACCGGTCTTCTGGCCGCTGTAATTCGAACGCTGGCTAAAACCCGGGAGCGATGGCAGCGCTTCGGTGCCGTTTGATGGCCGGCGATTCCTACGGGTGCGCAAATGGCCAGAATTTTAGGTTACGGATCCGGCGCTGCGAAGGGTTTTTCCGGGTCGGTCGGTGCCGGATTTCGGGAGGTGGGGTTGTCGGCTTTGATTTCATGGCTCCGCTCATCTGCCGTTATTGCTTTGCGCAGCTGTCTTTTGTGAGCCAGTATTTCTTTAGACCTGGAGAGCTTGGCTTTGATTTCTTCGCGGTATTTGCTGGTGATCGAAAAAGCGACATAATATCCAATCACCGCCAGTGGCAGACCGATTATAATGCCTCCCACTGTCATGGCCCAAACGATTTCCGGGGTCTTTAATATCAAATCGTGAATGGCCGACAAATTGTTGATGTCTTTGAGTTGAAATGCCTTTTTAATGCCCATGATCCGGGCACCGACCAGGTAAGTAACGCTGTAAATGATCGGGGCGGTCACCGCATTGGTAATCCATACGGAAATGGCGGCCGAAATCTTGTTCCATTTAAACAATGCCGCCACGGCTACCGCAACGATCGTGTGCAACCCCATGAAAGGCGTCATTCCCACAAAGATACCCAGGGCGAATCCCAGCGCAATCTCACTGGGATGTCCGCGAATTTTGAGAAACCTTTCATAGGTTTTTTTCACGGATTCCCAAAGAATGTTGCCTTTCTGGGGATATTGGGATTCAGGGGTTGAACGGTTCATGCGACGGTCTCTGAATTGCGCCTTTTGGATGGGCGCGTTTTTTCCGACATGTTGCACGGATTCGTTTTTTGGCTCAATATCAGAATTGTCGCCAAATTGGAATAGCCGCAAGGATTATAAACATGTTAGCCGTTGCCGCAAGCGACACGGACGTAGAGAAATGAGAATGGATCCGCAATGCGGGAGTGAGATTTCAGACCCAAAGAATCAAAATTATCGTTCAATCGTAAGGGGTTATTTTGTCGTGGGGACCGTTGTCGGTCGGGAGCGGGTTGCCAGCTTGACTTTCTGCACAACGTTGCGGGCAACTTCACGAATGCGCTGATCCGGGTCGTTTACATAGGTTGCCAACGTTTTCACGGCTAGAGCCTGGGGAATCTGCCCGAGGGCGAATGCGGCGGTTGCCCGCACCCGCGGGCTGTATTGATGGTGCCGCAGCAGCAGGCTTTTTTTCGCCAGTACCAGTGTTAACGGTTCAACACACTCGGGTTTGGCAATGGAGCCAAGTGCACGACAGCAGGCCAATCGCAGGTCTTCTTCTCTGGTGTTTTTCAGGATGCCTGACAACGTGTCGAGCGCTTCGGGCGGTTTTAGTTTTTCCAGGCAACTGACCGCAGCCACCGCGATCTCGGCTTTTGCCGATCTGGCGTTTTCCAGCAGCACCTCCACCGTGCGATTGTCTTTCAGCCTTTCGGCGAGCCGGAAAGCGGCCAGGCGCACCTCCTTGTCTTCGTCGCGCATTGCGTGCACCATTTCGGTAAAGACATCGCCTGTAACGCTGTCAATAACGTTCAACACCCGCACCCGTTCTTCGGATGTTATTTCCAGCACCAGCAAGCGCTTGAGGCGGCCGATGGCTTGCGGGCCCTGTTTTGAGATAATCGCTGCAGCCGCCTGTCGGCTGCGGTGATCGTCCGCCTGCTTGACAATATCGATCAACAACGGAACAGCCGTCGGTCCCAGGCTTTCGAGAAGCTGGACAGCATTTCGCTGCCGGGTGGCGTCGCCTGATTTCAGATCGGCCGTCAACAGATTCTGGGTTGTCGGATTTAATCGGATTTCCAGGCTTTTACTCAATCGCTGTGCGTTGGGATCGTTTTGCTCGCTGAGTTGTTTCAAGCGTTTTTGCAGCTGTGAGATGAGACGGGCGGCCGGCGGATAATCGCTGAAGCCGATGAGATTGATAAAAAGGCGGTTCATCAGAGCCGCCATTGCCACCAGAATTTTCGGGTCTTCCTCCCGGACAAACTCCTTCAGCAGCGGATTGGACAGGAAAACGGCCAGATCGTGCTGAAAGGCGGGCGGCAGGGCCTCCATCAGAGTACGGACGATGTCGACAACTTTTTCGCGTACCGGAACATCACGGTCTGCCAGACCGAGAAACAGCTGGGTAATGGCATGGCGCACTTTTGGATCATCTCCGCTCTCAAAAAGGGAGGTCACCAGTTTTTGAAACTCGTTGAGAAAAGCATCGAAATTCTCACCGGGGATGGGCTCTGTGACGGATTCCTCCATTGCCACCGGCACCGGTACGCCGACCGCCATCCCCTGACCTTCGGTCGCCTGGGGGGTTTTTTGAGCGACCCGGATCTCGAATACGTGCTTGTCGAAAATAATCCCGGAAAGCCCCTGTTGATCGGCGAAATCCCGCCAGTACTTGCCGTCTACCCCTTCTGCGGGAAGATTCTTTAACTCACTGATGAATACTTCCATCTCACTGCGGCTAAATCCGAGAACAAATGCAAGACTCTTGAGGCCGAGGCTTTCCAGAAACTGAATGAAGGCTTCGGCAAAGGTTTTGAATTCGGACACGTCTACCCGTTCGTTGTTGATCAAAAGAGTCTTGGCGGCATGTGAGATGGAAAACGGATTTTGCTTCTGCAAGACGGCATTCAATCCGGAAACCAGTTGATCGATAGCAGAGGAGACGGCCTTGCTTTGCAGCGGGTAGAGCTTGATGATCTTGGCCGTACCCAGCAAGCCTTTCAAAATGGCTGGGATCAGGGGAAGATCGCTTTGATCCATTCCCGGCGGCAGCGGGACCTTAGAGTCTGCGGCTGGCTTTCGCTTGCCGGCTGCCGTTTCCGGTTTGCCGGCCATTGCGTAGCGGACCTGTTTTAGTTCGATGTGTTTGAGACGATTTTCGATACAGAAACGTTCCCAGTAACGGTCGTCAAACATTTTTTCCTGGGTCCGGCCGAAAGTTTCGACCAGAATTTCGAGCTCTTCGCTGGTAATGCCCCGGTGAAGGGCAATTCCTTTGAGCTCGTAGCGGGCCAGAAATTTCAGGAAACTTCCGGCAACCAGCTTGAAATCGGTTACATCCATCTTCTGGCCGTTGATAACCAGACCCTGTTTGATCTGCATCAGGTTGAGGTATTCGTTATTGGCCAGAATCTGCTCAAGGGATTGCAGCGACTGGCTGATGACGCCGACAATCGACTTGCTGCCGGGGGGATAAAGCTTGATATTGCGGACCGCCACCATGAAATCACGAACCACTTTCGGGATGAGCGGCACATCTTCCGGTCGAATGGGGATATCGTTGTCCAGCCCCTCCCCTTCGCCTTCGCCGGTGTAAAAAGCTGCCTCTTCGGTATTAAAATTTCTATTGTTGCTGGCATCCAGAATATGCTCGTACGTAGTGGCCTTTTCCCGGTCGGAGGATCGTTTAAAATGATAGGCCAGGGTAGCCGCCGATGGCAACAGCTGCTGCTGGTAAAGGTTCTCCTGATAGCTGCCGATTTTTTCGTGGATCTGTTCTTTGCGTTTCGAGTCGATTCCGCTGTAAGTGATATCCAGAATCCGCTTTCCCAGAAATCGGATAACTTCGTCGTTGAGATGGAAATCCGTGGCCAGCAAACCCTCGGCAGCCGCTTTGTCGACAAATTCGAGCACCTTGGCTTCCATTTGATCGGTGCTGCCGATCAGCATGCTTAAGGGGACGTCTTCTCCCATCGCCGAGACCTGGTCCAACATTTGTTTGCTTTCTTCATCCAGGGCGGTGATTTTAACCGAAACGATTTCCTCAAGGGATTTGGGCAGATATCCCTCCTCCAGGGGCTGAATGACCCACTGTTTGCCGGACAGGGTGATCTTGTGATCCTGTACCAGCTTGCGCAGGATTTCGGTGAAAAATAGCGGATTGCCGCTGGTTACCCGAGCCAGTTCTTCGTCTATGCCTTTGGGGATCAATATATTGGGAAACAGGTCCTGGATGTGCTTGTTGATGTCCGCGGCCGTCAACGGTGTCAATTCGAATCGGCGGATGCCGAGATCCTCGTTGTACGCATCGCAATAATGATTCAGCGGAGATGCCTGTGCGGTGTCGGTTGTATCCTGGGAGGGCGCGGCAGTAGCGCAGACGAAGATCGGAAAATCTCCCCTCAACATCAAACGCCGCAGCAGCATCAGGGTTGCTTCGTCGGCGAAGTGCAAATCGTCAATAAACAGAATCAGCGGGTGACTGTCGACCAGTTTCGGTAAAAACTTCAGTAGCGTATTAAACAGACCTTCTCGTTGAACCCGGTCATCCTTGCCCTCAATCAGTTTGCTTTCCACTCCGACCAGTGGGATCACCCTGGAAAGATAGACCAGTTCAATGGGAGCCATACTTTCCAGTATCGGTACCCCTTTGTCTTTTCTGCGATTCAGCAGGTCAACGATGAGCTTCTCGGTCAGATAATACGGTCGGAACATCTCCTGAGGGCTTCCGCTGAGGGTGGACTGCCAGGTTTTACTGCGGGCCAGGTTACGGCGAATAGTCTCCAGAAAATCCGTTTTGCCCAACCCCGGCAGGCCCTCTGCAATGAGAAACTGGCTTTGCCGCATGCTGAATTTTTTCAGGGCGTCGGCCACAAGGGATAGCTGGCGACCGCGGCCGACGATTTGAACCTCCTTCAGCTGGAATATAGCCGTTTTTGCGAATACGTCGGAGGGGCGAACTTTCGCCGCATTGACCATCTGGTTGCGGCCGTTTCTTTTTGCCGAGTAAAGGGCCGTGTCCGCCTGTTGGATCAAGGCCTTCCCGCTGCGTGCATCTTCCGGGGCGGTGGCCACACCGAGGCTGATCGTCAATTTCACTTTTTCGTGGTTTCCCTTTGGCACAAAGGGATTCCCACCGATCGTACCAACCAGTTTCTCGCCGATTTTCAGCGAGGTTTGCTTGTCGAAACTGCGCAGCAAAATCATAAACTCGTCGCCGGCATACCGAATGGGAAGACCGACGTTACCGGCAGTTTTTTTCAGGAAAGCAGACAGCCAGACCAATGCGTCGTCGCCAATCTGATGACCATAGTTGTCGTTGATCAGCTTGAAATGGTCCAGGTCCAACATCAGAAGGGTGAGGGGATTTTGGTCCAGTTCGGCCCAGTTCACACGGGATTGGAGGTAGTGGTGGAGATAGCGCCGGTTGTACAGACCGGTGAGTTCGTCTTCAAAGATGAGACGGGAGGGGTCTTTACCGGTGTGTTCCAGATAGTTGACGAGTTCCTGGTGCTGCATTATCGATCAGTTGTCCAGTTGGAGTATGAACGCTGTTCATGGATCTTCAACATGGCCCTGCCGGCAGTGTTCATCCGCAGGGCGACCCCGTGACCCCCTTATTTTACTTCAAAACTGCTCAATATTGCAAGCAAAAGGAAAGATGACCGGCATAAGATCGGCCAGGAACCGATCAGCGGCGATGACGGGAAGCGCCGAATTTCGTGGGGATCCCTCGCAGCCTGTTGAGGAAATCTTTATTTGATAACTAAATATACAGCGTCTCTGAGGGGGGTGACTCGACCGATGACTCGCGCTCCGGCAACGCCGGCTTTCCGCAACGCGTCGACCAGCTCGGCTGCCTGCAGCTCGCGAACCGCCACCAACAACCCCCCACTGGTTTGGGGGTCCAAGATGATCTCCCGGTGCCAGTCCGGCAGGTTTCGATCGAACCGCATGCTGGATTCCACCAACTGCCGGATGGTGCGGTTAACGCCAGTGGACACACCCCGTTCATACATTTGCAGGGCCTCGTCCATAATCGGTATATTGTCGATCTCCAGCTCCAGGCAGACACCGGAAGCGGTGGCCATCTCGTAAGAATGCCCGGCAAGTCCGAACCCGGTGATATCCGTGGCGGCGTGAACATCGGATTGCTGCAGGACTTCGGCCGCAGTTTTGTTCAATTCGGTGATGATCGCCAAACATTCGCTCAGAGCCGCGGCTGAAACCCACTTCTTTAGATTGGCGTTGAAAATGACTCCGCTGCCGATCGGTTTTGTCAAGATCAGCCGGTCGCCGGGTTGCGCACCGGTGTTGGTCCAGTACTTCTTCGGATGCACGACTCCGGTGACCGCCAGTCCGTATTTGGGCTCATCGTCATCGATGGTGTGACCACCGGCCAGAACCGCCCCTGCTTCCGTAATTTTCGAAAGCCCGCCGGAAATAATCTGGTTCAAGACGTCCGGATCCAGTTTTTTTGCCGGAAAACCGACCAGGTTCAAGCAGGTAATCGGTCGTCCACCCATGGCATATACATCGCTGAGAGCGTTGGCAGCTGCAATCTGACCGAATAAAAACGGGTCGTTCACCGGTGGTGTGATGAAATCGGCGGTGGTGATGATCGCGATTTCATCGCTTAATCGGTAGACACCCGCATCGTCCTGGGTTTCGTAACCGACCAGCAGGTTGGGATCCTGGTGTTTCGGCAGTGAACGCAGAAGCTTGTCAAGCCCGACCGGGCTGATTTTAGCCGCTCAGCCGCATGTCTTGGACAGGTTCAGAAGGGTCGGTTTCCGGAATTTCTTCAGTATTTCCATCCACGGTCTCCGTGATCACGGTGGTCATCAGGTGCTGCAAGCGCCCGAGCCGATATTCAACATAACTATAGGGAATATAGAGTAAATATATTTATCGGCCTTGTCAATTTATTCCCGACGGTTCAAACGGAAGGGTCATTCCGGGTGGATTCCAGAGGTTCGAATCCCCTTGACATAGTAGTCCCGGTTGTTGAGGAAGCTAAGGAAAATTACGATAAATGCCAGGGAAGCTTCAATCATCAGGGGCTTGTTGCGGTAGAGCCGATCGAGTTGTTGGTTGCGGATATTGCTGGAAGTTTGCCCGAAGTAGGTAGAAAACAATCCGTCCAGCATCCAACTGGCATCGGGTTCTGTGACCAGTTCAGTCCGGCCGCCGTAGCAGTATTCCATCGTCTCCAACAGCAGCTTTCGTTGATCGGCCACATCATTGAGGTGATAGCCCAGCAGGTGGAGCAACGTGCGCTGAGCCTCCAGAAGGCTGGCATCGGACAATGCTTCGAACAGGGTGAGGCAAGTCGGGTGTTGACAGGATTCCTGCGTCTGCCGGATCAGCGATAAAATTACGGCATTTTTAAACAGTTGGTACAGGCGCCGCGCGCCATTCAATACAGCCGATGTGGGATGTTCGGCCTTGGGGCGGTATCCAGAATAGTTGTTGACGAACAACAACTGGAAAATCGCCTGGAAAAAATCGACGCCTTCGAGGGGATCCTGCAGTTCAATGCGCATGTCCAACGTATTGTCCAGTCGATCGGCGAGTTTGATCTGAACCAGATCCGGCCATGATTCGGCATTTGTCAGCAGCCGTCCGATGTATTGATTGTAGGTTTCATTGTCATGGCGGGTCAATGATCCGAGGCTGTCGATCAAGGCAGCCTCTTCTTTATCGCTGAGTCGGTCGAGAATGTCGGTCATCTGTTCTTCCATGGCCCTCCAGCGCGTTCTTTCGAAATCCGAAGTTTGGATATCTTCCAGGATGTCGTGAAACAAGGCCAGCAGCAAAGAGACCAGACTGATGTCATCGCGGCTGCGGGTGAACAGGGCCGCTGCGCGCAGCGGGTGCAGGACTGCCAGCGGTCCGAGGCGCCGGCGTTTTTCACTGTAGGCGCCGAACAGATAGTTCAGCGCTTCCATCACGATGCCCTTTTTCTCCCTGTCGATGTTCTCGTCGGTATCCAGGCGTTTGTCACCGATGATAAACAGCAGAACATTGTACCGGCTCAGGGATGCAGCGCTGAGATTGTAATTCAGCACGGAGGAGAGCTTTAAAAACTCTTTAAAGTCGTATACCTGCATCGATTGCTCCCGCTGTTGGTGATATTCCCGGAAAATGAAGTGGGTCCGGGCGACCGAAAATGATTCGGTGCATCCGATGCGTCATTGGGGGACTGGCTCGGCTGATTTTTCTGCGGCAATGCTTTCTTCTTCCGCCAGCATTTCTTTCAGTCGTTTTTCGGCTTCCTTTGCGCGCATCTCCAGCCGGTTGGCCTCCTGGTTTGCAGCCAGTGCTCTTTTCTGGGCTTCGGCAGCCTCTTTCTCCAGTTTCAGGCGAGTGGCTTTGTTCACCTGCCACCTGCGGACGGTGTTGCTGGTTTTCGTCTTGAATGCTTCAGATTGTTCAAAGAGCTGATCGGACAGGGTTTTCAGCTCGGTGGCTTTTGCCCTGGCTTCCCCGGCCTTCCGGCGTGCATCCTTGGCCTCGTCAACGATCTGCTGCTTTTGACTCCGATCGCGCGATTGCTGTTGCTCTTCACGAATGGCGGTTTCTTGCTCTTTTGATTTTGGAACATACTCGATCACGTCACGGTTTCTGGCGTTTGCAGGCGGCGGGGTTTCGGTGATGTGCGTTACGCCCTTTTCATCAGTCCACGTATAAACCTTGCCGGCATCACTTCCGATCGCCGGCAGGATGCACAACAAAATCATTGCACAAAGTCGGATTGCGTTCATCGCCACTCGATAGGGTAGGGGTTCCAATACTGTAGGTCGGCTGTACTGTCACTATATGGTTAAATTTATGCGCTGTCAAACGACAGTTCGGACGCAGAATCAGTGGTGGGAGGCTGTTGGAGACTCAGGGTTTCCTCTTTCCGGGGCTGATTACATTTTCCCGGAACGGAAGATGGAGATGATCAACCATAAACCGAGGACCGTGGCCATGCTGTAGCCGACCAGGCCCAGCAGGGCGGTAACGGAAACAACCTGCGTGCCGAAAAACTCGATCGAAAATTCCATTACTTTCTGTGAGGAGTTGAGGATCAAAGAGGCGGCCACCAGAGACGCCGAGATGACGATGCCGATCGTCAACCGATTGATCCCTTTTTCGATTTTTGTGTCGATTTGTTGAAAGCCGGTATGCTTGACCTCCAATCGATGTTTGCCGCTGGCTGCCAGCCGCAGCAGATCGTATGCGGCCTTGGGCATCATTTTCAGATAGCCGGCCAGGCTGCGTGTCTCGCGGCCGAAGTTGCGCATCAGTTTTTGGGCATCGTATCCGCGCATCAACAGCTCTTTTGCGTAGGGGCGGGTGACTTCCAGCAGACTGGCGCTGCTGCCGAGAATTTTTCCCAGAGCCTCTGTTTGAATGAAGGTTTTCAACAGCAGCAGAAGGTTGCGCGGCAGGCGGATCTGGTACTTCATCACCAACTGTATGACCTGATCGTAAACATCCCTCACCGCGATCGTTTGCAGCGATCTGCCGTAAAACGGCTCGCTGATGTCCTTGAGGTCCGCTTTAAAACCGGCGAGATCCATTGTGTCCGGGTTGATAAATCCGGCCTCTTCCAGCGCTTCCATGATGAGGGTGTAGTCGTGTTCGGCATAGCCGAGAAACAGGTTGGCAATCTGCATCATGGTTTCTTCATCCAGGTATCCGGTGATGCCGAAATCCACCAGGCTTACCCGACCGTCATACATCACGATGATGTTTGCCGGATGGGGATCGGCGTGAAACAGGCCGAACTCCATGAGCTGCCGGCTGAACGAATGAAGTCCGATCAACGCCACTTTTTCGGGATCGATGCCGTGAGCCCTGAGCTCTTCAATGCGGTCCATCTTGATCCCTTCGATATGCTCCATCACCAGTACGGACTTTGAGGTGAAACTCCAGAAGACTTTGGGAATGTACAGCTCATCGGTGTCTTTGAAATTTTCGGAGAACCGTTCGATGTTTCCCGCCTCGGTAACCATGTCCAGCTCTCTGTAGATATTCCGCTCGAATTCCTTGACAAGATTGACTGCGCCGATCACTTTTCCGATTTCGAAAGCGTTTTCGATTTTTTCAGCAAAATAGTACATCAGCCGTACATCTTCGCGGATTTTTTTATCGATACCCGGTCGCACTACCTTCACGGCCACGTTTTCACCGCTCTTCAGTCGAGCCAGATGGACCTGCGCCACAGAAGCCGCGGCCAGAGATTCGGATTCAAAGGAGAGGAAGGATTCATCGAGGGAGTGTTTCAGCTCATTTTCGAGGATGCTCCGAACCTCTTCGAATCCGACCGGCGGCACCCGATCCTGGAGCTTTTTAAATTCGTCGATGTACTCGGGGGGGAAAAGGTCGGCGCGGGTGCTCATCAACTGTCCCAACTTAATAAAACTGGGTCCCAGCTCTTCCAGAACCTTGCGGATCCGCCGGGGAGAAGGATAGCTCGATTTGCCTGCCGGTGGTTTGCCCGGGGTATCTGGATCAAAAGAGGCGCTACGATTCAAAATGCGATCCAGCAGGTCGCTGAATCCATGCTTTACGAGCACCCGGGCGATCGCCCCGAATCGACGGATGCCTCTCACCCGGCCTGTACTTTTGGACAAAACCATGCGGTAGCTCCTTTGTTCGGCTGGTATCCTGGCGTTTCGGTGCGAAAACTCTTTGCCGGACGCGTGTCATATTCGAGCGGCCGGATCACTGCTGCGGGGTTTTGCAACAACGGATCACTGCACACCGTGCCCGTCCGGTGGCGTTGGTGTGGCAGCCAGCGCCCATTTGCGACGGATTTCTTCCAGCTTTTCGCCTTCTCCGATATAGCTTTCCACGTAACCGCAGTCCGCACAGACGTAATTGTCCAGTGCAGCGATCGAGGTCATACTCACCGGAATGGCGTTGCTT
>JAHEIV010000242.1 GCA_024639205.1 Deltaproteobacteria bacterium
CAGGCCACGTCGGCAGGATGCTCACTTTTCATTCCCAGTTGAATAAAATCTGCCAGGATGTTGTCGATTTGAGCCTGAGAAAGTTCCTTTTTCTTCTCATACAGTGACGTGGCCAGCCTCTCAGCCTGCTGGTCGATGAAGGAGCCGGTTCCCGAAGCGCAGGGGCCATTCGTCTTAAAATGCGCCAGTTCCCAGTGCTCGTTGCTGCGATGTATCTGAAACAAAGACGAATCCTGCCCCCCCATGCTGATAATCGAGCGGGCATCCGGAACGACGGATAGTACCCCCTGGATCTGGCTGATGGTTTCAAACTCATAACTGACTTTGAGCTTATCTGCCGGTCTTTTGCCGTGGGCACCGGTAAACGCTACCGAACGGATGTTTTCTTTGCCGAAAAGATCGCTGGTTTCGCGAATTACGGTATAGACTTCTTCTTCTGCGCGGCCGAAGTGACGTTTGTAAGGCCTTTCGAAAACAATTTCTTCCTCAGCGTTGATCACCACGGCATTTACGCTCACCGAGCCGGCGTCGATTCCAAGGTACAATCCGCTTTCGGTTTTCTTGCTCAGCTGTCTGTCCATGTTTCCTCCTTTGCGAGCGGTCCCTTTTAAACCGAACCGTTACAATACTGCCGCGGATTCGGTAAAGCTAGTACAGATCCTTAGCAAACAGCATACCAGGTCGGAAACCGGTTTGAGCGAGCCATTCGGAAGCCATCTTGTCTTGCCCTTCGACATCAGTTTTACGGATTGATTTCGGGCCGTTGGCGTCTGAACCGGATTAGCAGACCGGCCAAATAATCTCATCGGTGGCGAACTGGTTCGTTGAAGACGAATAAAGAATGCTGCGCAAGGCAGCAGCAAAAGTTGACGAAATAGACGGCCTGCCGGAGCCCTTTTTCGGTATTTGAGCAATTTCGGCAAGTTACACAGCGGCAACACCGGTTGCTCCTGCAAAAAAAGTTTCACCCTTACCTTTTCGACCCTGTTTGGAGGCGGTTGCAAATCTTCTTATCCATTCGAATCGGCAGGTTATCGATTTGTTTTTCTGAGACGCCGGTTGAGTGCCTGTCGGGTGATGCCCAGGTGCATCGCGGCAACGGCCTGATTGTCCTCGGAGCGCTGCATGGCCTCGTCGATCAGAAGCTGCTCGGCCTGTTTGAGTGTCGGCAGCTGATCGGCGAACCGGAGCAGGGGCTGGAGCGCCGGTTCGGACACATGGGAATCGGGATTGCTGCCCGGCAGGGACTGGCCGATATGTTTGCGAAATACATCCAGAGACAGCTTGCCGGATTTGTGGTTGCTGACCGCATCCCAGGTCATGGCTTCGAGTTCCCGGATGTTGCCGGGGAAATGATAGCTGGAAAGCAGCACCACCAGTTCATCCGGCGGCGTGGGTGTCTTTTTTTCCAGCGCAGCCGCGGTTTTTTCGAGAAAGTGATCGATGAGAAGAGGCAGGTCCTCTCGGCGGTCACGCAAGGGCGGTACGTGAACATGGTGACTGCACATGCGATAGTAAAGATCCTTGCGAAACCGGCCGGAATGTCTCAACTCGTTCAAGTTCTGGTTGGTGGCGGCTACCATACGGGCATCCGAACGCTTGGCGATGTCCGAACCCAGAGGAAAGTATTCCCCCTCCTGCAGAAGGCGCAGTAGCTTGACCTGGGCTTCGATCCCCAGATCGCCGATTTCGTCCAGAAACAGGGTGCCGCCGGAAGCCTGCTCCAGCAGGCCGCGGCGGTTGGTATCGGCACCGGTGTAAGCGCCTTTTTTGTGGCCGAACAAGGTGTCGGCGAACATGCTGTCATCCAGGCCGGCGATGTTGACCGGCACATATTCTCCGGACCTGCCGCTGAGTCCATGAACGGCCCGGGCGATCATTTCCTTTCCAACCCCTGTCTCTCCGGTGATCACCACCGGTTGGGGGCTGACCGATACGGCTTCGATATACCGAAAAACGGAGTGCATGGCGCTGCTGCAGGTTATGATTTCCGAGAAGCATTCGGGGTATTTCAGCCTGCCGGAAAGCATCCGGTCCTTCAGCAGACTGTTTTCGCGGCGCAGCTCGCATAGTTCGATGGCCCTCAGGACAGCCGAAATCAGGCGGCTCTTCTCGACCGGCTTGACCAGATAATCGAACGCACCGGCTTTCATACAGGCAACAGCGGTGTCCACCTCGTTGGCGGCGGTAATGATGATCACCGGCTTTTCCGGATATTCCTGGCGAAGTGTCGACAGCAGCTCTTCCCCGGAAAGATGAGGCATCCGCAGATCGAGTAAAACGAGCTCCGGCGGCTGGCTTTGCAGCAGCTCCAGCACCTCGCGGCTGTCCTGGCAACGCATGAAATGATTGATTCTGGCCGAACGCAGAACGCTTTCGAAACTGTTAAGAGCCTGCGGTTCATCATCTACCAGCATAACGGGCAGTTGCGGGTAAACGGCTGGTTTCATGTTGTCACTCCGGTTTTTACGCCGGCCACAGGCAGGTATACCGCTACCGTTGTCCCTCGATCCGGCTCGGAAGTAAACTGCATGCGGCCGCCATGTTCTTCAACGATTTTGGAAGAGATGGACAACCCCAGGCCGACGCCTCCGGTTTCATATCGGGTGGTGTAGAAGGTATCGGTGATGTGGGGCAGATTTTCCGCCGGAATGCCCGATCCCTCGTCCTGCACGGTTAATACGATCTGAGCGGATGACCCGTCGAATGCCGTGGAAACGGCAATACCGGCCCGGGTATTCGGCAGCGCCTGGCAGGCATTTTGAATCAGGTTGATAATGACCTGTTCCAGACGCTGGGGGTTTCCATTGAGTAGCGGCAAATTCTTCCCGTAGTGAACGTTGAATTTTTGAGTGGATCGACGAACCATGTGAGAAACCAGCGACAGGGCCGATTTTACGACCTGATTGATTTCGACCGGTTCGGTCAGCTCGGCGGTGCCTTTGCGAACGTAATTCTTCAAATCCTCGATAATCTGCTCGATCCGCCGGGCTCCGTCCACGATTCCCGCAAACAGGGTGGGGATCCGCGTGCGCATCTCCGAATAGGACAGACCCGCGATGATAAAGTCGCCGTTTTCTTCATAGTATTCATCCAGTATCGGACGGATGCCCTCCCATGCCTCTTCCAGCAACGGTGTGTTGAGCTTGATGAAATTGTTGGGATTGTTGATTTCGTGGGCGACGCCGGAGACCAGCGTGCCGAGGGCGACCATTTTACCGGCCTGATACAGCTGTTCCTGATGATGCCGGTCCCGTTCCTCCGCCAGCTTGCGATCCGTGGTGTCCCGGCCGAAGCATCGGAAACCGATCGGTTGACCGCGGGCATTGCGCATCAGATTGATCGATCCCTCAAAATAGCGTCTTTGTCCGTCCTTGCGGATAAACTCCCAATCATGGATTAAACAGGATCTGCCGGTGCGAAACACTTCGTTAAAGGTTTCAAAGGCGATCTTTGACTGTCGGTCATCCATGAGAATCCGATTGTTCATGCCGATCAGCTCTTCTTCGCTGTAGCCGGAGTATTTGCCGAGCGTCGGGTTGAAAAAGATCAGATTGCCGGCCAGATCCAATTCCAAGTATCCATCTTCGATGTTGAGCAGGATGTCGCGGTAACGTTTTTCACTCTCCTGCAGGGCGATTTCCACTTTTCCCTGTTCGATCCGCAGGGCGTGCCAGAGGGAAGGAATGTTGGTTTGCCATTGCCGCAGGATACCGGTCATAAAAATTTCTTCGATACCGGAAAGGATGACGACAGGGGAGATCACGCGAAACGGCCACGCCGGCCCG
Organism: Deltaproteobacteria bacterium; assembly: GCA_024639205.1. Lineage (GTDB taxonomy): Bacteria > Desulfobacterota > Desulfobacteria > Desulfobacterales > SG8-13 > SG8-13. The sequence continues at coordinate 3,789 of JAHEIV010000242.1, forward strand.
CCCAGAAGAATCAGGAAAATGGTGAGGCTGAGCAACACGGCCGAAAGCTTGGAAGCCCAGGTGTGGTAACTGGTGAGGCGACCGTATTTCAGCAGACCCAGCAAGGCCGGAACCACGTGAAATATTACCAGGGCGATGACGAACGCGGCTTCCCGATGCACGATATCGGGCCAGAGAATCCAGGCACACAAGGGCACGGTGACAAAAGCCGCCAGCACTCCCCAGCTGTCAAGTTCGGCGCCGAAATCGGTCACCTGACCCAAGCGGCGCGCCAGAATCCCGTCCGCCAGGGCCATCAGCAGCAAGATCGCCAGTGTGATCTGGAAGAATACAGGTCTTCCACTCCAGGCGGCAAAAAGCAGCAGTGGCATGGAAATCAAGCGAAGAATGCTCAGCAGGTTGGGAATCGAGAACTTTTGGCCCATCAACTCGATGGGCCGGTCGTATCTGGCCAGCGAGTCGATGGAGTTTTTCATGGTGCTGAACATACCGGTCCACCCCGTTAGCATCGAACTTCGATTGCCGGTTTCAGCATTTGGACGGGTCTCTTCGACTGTGGGAGTCTGATTTGCTTGCGATTTCTCTTGTTCCATACTGCCCTGTTGGGTCTGCAATTTCCGCGCCGACGTGGAGGGGCTCAAGCTGTCGGTTGTTTCAAAATGCAAAAAAGGTCAGGCAGGCTATGCGCTAAAAGAAGCCATACAAGCTGTGCCGGGGATGTGGGCAAGGCCAGCCGCGACGGATCTGTTGAGGATCGAGATATGCGTTGGGCGGTGTGTCCCCGCAACTATTTCTATTGGAAATTGGCAGGGCTGTCAAGCCGGTGATGCGGCAGGCCAAGGAATGTCGAATTTGTAGCGCGGGCTGCGTTGCGCTCGCCCGCCGTCTTTGATGCGGGTTCATCCCGCATGGGGCACGATGATGGTCTGCGTGGCTGAACAATATTCTTGAAGGGGGTAGATGGGCCGGGTGGCTGGAATCATAAAGAAAGGATTGGGCCGCCGGCCACAATCCTTTCTTTATGATGGCTGAGGGACTAGGATTCGAACCTAGGTTAACGGGGCCAGAACCCGCCGTCCTGCCACTAGACGATCCCTCAGTAAAACAAAATTTATTGTAAGGCATCGATTGCGTCAAGTCAAATTTTCGATGTGCTCGACCGCCCTGCGGAGTCTGTCCAGCACTCTCTGCTTGCCGATGATTTCCGTGATGTCGAAGATGCCGGGACTGGCCGTCCGGCCGGTGAGAGCCACGCGAACCGGTTGAGCAATCTTGCCGAGCTTTAACCCGGTCTTCTCCATGACGGATGCGAAAGCGGTTTCGAGGTTTTCTTTTGTGAAGCGGTCGACCTGCTGCAACTCTGCTGTCAGCAGTTTCAGCGGTTCCACCGCTGCCGCCCGCAGGAATTTGCCTGCCGCTTTTG
>JAHEIV010000243.1 GCA_024639205.1 Deltaproteobacteria bacterium
AGCAATGAAACCGGTCAGCGGCCATTTGACGCTGTAAATGGTATTCCACAGCCCCACGGGTTCTTCGGGTCTTCCCCAAGTGGCAAAGACGAGTACGCCGACCATGGCGCCAAAGTAGACCCCGTTTTGCCACAGGGGGCGCTCCACTCCCGTTTCGGGCATGTGCAAGGCTGCCTCAGCCTTGGCCTGCTCCTCCTTGCGGTAGAGCAGGTGCATGATGAAACCGATGACGATGCTGAACACGATCGCGCCCACGGCACGCGCCAAACCGAGTTCGGGGCCGAGGATCCGAGCGGTGAGCACGATAGCCAGCACGTTGATGGCCGGTCCGGAGTAAAGAAATGCAATGGCCGGCCCCAGGCCCGCCCCTCGTTTCCAGATGCCGGCAAACAGAGGCAGCACCGTGCAGGAGCAGACCGCCAGAATGGTGCCCGACACCGAGGCCACCCCGTAGGACAGGACCTTTTTGGTCCCGGCACCGAGATATTTCATTACCGCCGCCTGGGAGACGAACACAGAGATGGCGCCGGCTATAAAAAAGGCCGGTACCAGGCAAAGCAGCACGTGCTCCCGGGCGTACCATTTGGCCAGGGCCAGAGACTCGATCACCGCGCCGGTAAAGCGGTCGCTGGCCAGCGGCAGCCAGAAAAAGATCAGAAAACTGGCTGTGATGATGCCAAGCGGTTTCCAGATGCTTTTCCAGTCGATCCGGCTCGGCTCAATCGTTTCATCGTCGGTGGTTGCAGATCCGTCGAAACGGTGTTTGTCGTCTGCAATTGAAATGCCGTTGCTCATGGTTTTTCCCCTTCACATTCCGGCGAATGATCCGGTGCGGTGTGCGCAACGTTACCGTAGCGGATTGCTGCCGACAATATATTCTTATGTAGCAATTTATACGATCGTAAAACATTCAATTTTTTCCACAAATCTCGAATCGGTTAAACTGAGGTAACTTTTCGACCAGCGTTTCAATGTCGGGCTCATCGTTGAGCCAGTGCCGAAGGTTGCCCAGCAGACTGGCTGCATACGGACTGTCGCTGCCGTCGCTCAGGTGGTAATTGACCCACAGCCCGTCCTTTCGGTGATCGACGATTCCAGCTTCTTCCATTATTTTGAGATGTTTGGACACTGTCGGTTGGGAGACGCCCAGAGCGCCTTGTAGTTCACAGACACACATCATTTTGTGTTGCAACAACTTGGCGATCTTGACCCGATTCGGATCGGACAGGGCTCTCATCACCTTGATAAAGGTTTTCATCGGTTTGCCTCCAATAAATAGCTAAATAGCTATATAACAATTCAATGGCAGGCGTCAAGTAAAAGTGTTCATCGGATGACGAAACCGTACCTCAGTGGCAGGCTGTGCATCTCCAGCGGTTTAGAAAATGGTTGACTAATGATGCCACAATGTGACAATTTATAGCACTCCCGCTGATTTATCGTATTCGCTACCAACGTGGCCCCAGAGCTGACCCTCGAGCAGGCATCATTCGTAGAAACAATAGATACGATCCAATAATGGACTAAAGCTATGAAACGAATTTCACTTCCGGCTGGGAAAAGTTTTCATGACATGCTTTTGTCGATCGTCCTGACGTTTCTTTGGATATTCGGCTGCAGTGGTGATTCGGGTTACAAGCCAGTCGATTTTTCCCAAACGGTCGAGATCGAGCATCCGGTCGTCAGCACGGCGGATCCCCACAGGCTCAGAGTGGCGGTGGCAGCGATGATCTCTCCCAAGGAAACCATATCCTATTACCAGCAGCTGCTGGAATTCATCGGCGAAAACCTGGGGGTCTCTATTCAGCTCATCCAGCGAAAGACCTATGGTGAAGTCAATGAGCTTTTCCCCAAACGGCAGATCGACCTCGCGTTTATCTGCACCGGTCCCTATGCGCTTGGAAAGGAAATATTCGGCTTTGAAGCCCTGGCCACACCGATCGTTCGCGACCGTCCCTATTACCAGTCCTATTTGATTGTCAACAAAAGCAGTCCCTTTAAATCGTTGGAGGATCTTCGCGGACAGCAGTTCGCCTTCACCGATCCGGAATCGAACACCGGATCGTTGGTACCCAACTTCTGGTTGTTGGAAATCGGGGAGACTGCCAGCTCATTTTTTGAAAGTTTTACTTATACTTACAGCCACGACAACTCCATTATGGCGGTAGCCAAATCATTGGTGGCCGGTGCTGCCGTGGACGGGCACAAATGGGAATACTACAACCAGCGCAATCCCTATTACACCTCCATGACCCGCGTGATTAAAAAATCGACTCCCTTTGGCAGCCCGCCCTTGGTTGCATCCGTTTATCTTCCCGAGCCGTTGAAAGTAAAAATCCGGCAACTGCTGCTTTCCATGCACGAAATAGATGAAGGCAAGCGCATCCTGTCCGAGCTGATGATCGACCGTTTCGCAAAACCGGAAGAGCAGTGGTACCAGCCGGTTCGCGAGATGTACGAGCAAATAAATGTTCATATCACGAGGTCGTCGCATGAGACCCAAGACTCTTAAACAGGCTGTCATGATGGCCATGGCGGTGCTGGTGGTTGCCAGCGGCACCTTGATTTCGCAAATCGTCACGCACCGATACAGCACCAGTTTGATCCAGGAAGCCAGCATCCGGGCCGAAGAAATTGCTCATAAACTGGCCTTGGACGCGGCAGACAAAATTTTGATCAATGATCTGGTGGCCCTGCAGAAACTGCTGGACGACCAGATCGCCACCGAGTCAAATGTCGCTTACCTTTTTGTGGTGAGAGAAGGTAAAGTCCTGACCCATACGTTTCAGGCGGGGGTTCCGGTTCAACTGATCGATGCCAACCGGACGGAAGATCCGCAAAAAGGTCGGTTGGAGAAAATCATCTCACAGGACGGTGAGCGTTACATCGACGTGGCCTGGCCGATTTTCGACGGGAAAGCCGGTGAGCTTCGGTTGGGGCTGTCGGAAAAACCGTATCTAAAAAAGGTTTCCGAGTTGTGGTTTCAGATGAGTCTCATTTCTTTGCTGGTGCTGGTGTTCGCATTGCTGACGGGACGTTTTTTTGCCGATCGATTGACCCGGCCGCTGCTGGAATTGACGGCTACAGCTGAAACAATCGGCGAGGACAATCTGGAAACTTATGTGCAAATCAAAGGAAGCGCGGAGGTCAACAAGCTGGCCTCTTCATTCAACGGGATGATGACCCGCCTGAAGGATTACACCCGGCGGTTGCAGAGTAACAACCAAGAGCTGGAAGAGAAGAACGAGGAGCTGGCCAGGACCCAACGTCAACTGGCCACCTCTTTGACCGTGTCGCAAAAAGTCGCTGCATTGCCGAAGTTAAATGACGTCTGTGACTACGTGATCCAGACCGTCAGCAGCATTGCGGATTGCCGTCACATGGCCCTGCTGGTTTCTCACCATTCCGGCAGCAACATGTTTTTGGCCTCCGGCAGTGAAATCCACACCATCGGTGACGAGCTTCGTTTTCAGGTGTTTGAAAATTTGCACGAAACGAACTCGGTGACCTTTTTGGACCATCATGTTTTGAAAAAGTTGCCGCTGCCCGCTGCCTGGCAAAACAAGAAGCGTTTGGCCGTTTTCCCGATTCGGTATCGCAACCAACCACTCGGAGCACTGCTGGTCGCCTGTCCGGATGAATGCCGGTGTGTAAAGCAGGAGCTCGATATTCTTGAATTGATCCTCACGCAGACCTGCGGAGCGATTTATCGCGCAGCTATTCATGAGGAGGAAATCCGTAATATTCGGTCGCGCGTTGAGGTCAACTCCGGTTTCAGCGGCATTGTCGGAAAAGATCCCCAGATGCAGGTTGTCTATAAACTCATCGAAGATGTCGCCCCCACCGATGCAACCGTGCTGATCGAAGGAGAAAGCGGCACCGGTAAGGAGCTGGTAGCCCGGGCCGTTCATGACAAAAGCGGCCGGAGCGGCAAACCGTTCGTGGTGATCAACTGTTCCGCTTATCCGAGCACGTTGCTGGAGAGCGAGCTTTTCGGACACGAAAAAGGGGCCTTCACGGGCGCTTTGCGAGTAAAGATCGGCCGGTTCGAGCAGGCGGACGGAGGAACGGTTTTTCTGGATGAAATCGGGGAAATTAGCGCATCGGCGCAAATCAAGCTGCTGCGGGTGCTGCAAAGCCAGAAGTTCGAACGCCTGGGCGGTGAGCAGTCTATTGCCGTTGATGTGCGCATTCTGGCCGCAACGAATAAAAATCTACTTCAGGAGGTGAAAAACGGCAGATTTCGAGAAGATCTGTTTTACCGCCTGAATGTAATTCCAATAAAACTGCCCCCGGTCAGGGAACGACGCAACGACATTCATTTGTTAGCCGGGTACTTTCTGAGACGTTTCGCCGAACAGCAAGGTAAACACATCGATGGTTTCCGATCCGAAGCCATGCGTTCACTGCTGGATTATCGCTGGCCTGGAAACGTCCGCGAACTGGAAAACTGCATTGAGCATGCCGTTGTGCTGGCCAAAGACCGGCTGATCGATGCAGTCGATTTGCCGTCCGCTATCGCTGAGTTACCGGCTGTCTCAACCGATTCAGTGAAACGGCACAAGAGCATCACAAAAAATGAGGAAATACTGGTGAAGGAAGTACTCGAAGAGTGTGATTGGAATAAAACCGAAGCAGCTGCCCGCTTGGGGATCAGTCGCAGCACGCTCTACGAGAAGTTGAAAAAGTACAACATATCGGCTCCGACCCTGCATTGATTTGTTCGCCCAATAATATCAAATTTCGATCTTTACATAGGAATTCAGATCTCAATGCCGATAATACTGAATCAAAACCTCCCATTCTTGAAGCTTCAACTGATACAGTAAAAAAATGTTGAATTCCTTCCTGCCCATATTTTGTCTGAAGTATCCCTAACACATTTGAAATAGCCTAGCTTTTATGTCCAGCAGCCGAAATATGTGTACGGATTTCGTACGCATATAAGTATCTATTATTACATTGTTTATTGATTTTTCCAGTTTTCGCGTTCGAAAAACAGACAGATATCGTTAATCCCACTGGCAGATTATAATCAAAACAAAATGCGAAAGATGGCTAAAATCAATTTACCAACCCATCCGTATTTCTTATAATTACAAATAGTAAAAGTGAATGTTTTTCGTTTTCGATCTTCAATTACCCACTTATGACACCCATCCTAACTATTTTGGCATAAGCATTGCTACTATGTAGTACTCAAAGATGTTT
>JAHEIV010000244.1 GCA_024639205.1 Deltaproteobacteria bacterium
AACGTAACCATAGAAGCGGAGTTGATCACACCGATAGCGATGGAAAAAGAGGTGCGTTTTGCGATTCGCGAAGGCGGCCGAACCGTCGGTGCCGGGGTTGTCAGCGATATCATCGAATAAAACAGAAGAGAAATCAAAATGATCGCCAATACAAAAATCAGAATCAGGCTCAAAGCCTACGATCACAAGCTGCTGGATCAGTCCGTTACCGATATTGTCGATACGGCCAACAAAACCGGGGCCAAAGTCGTCGGGCCGATACCGTTGCCGACTCGAATCAACAAGTACTGTGTTTTGCGTTCACCCCACGTTGACAAAAAGTCGCGCGAACAATTCGAGATGCGGACCCATAAACGACTAGTGGATATCCTTGAACCGACCCAGCAAACCGTCGATGCGCTGATGCAACTGGACCTGTCTCCCGGTGTGGATGTTGAGATCAAACTGTAACCTGTTTGTTATGCAATGATGGGCAAAGGCTATGTGTAAAGGATTGATGGGGAAAAAACTGGGCATGACGGGGCTTTTCACACCCGAGGGTAGATATATTCCGGTGACCGTAGTGGAGCTGGGACCGTGTGTCGTCACACAGATCAAAACGGTGGACACCGATGGATACAACGCGCTGCAGCTGGGATTTGGGCAGAAAAAACCCAAACAGATCAACAAACCCATGCAGGGCCATCTGAAAAAAAGCGGAGACCAGGCATTTGCGTATCTCCGGGAGTTTCCGGTGGAAAACCCGGAAGAATATAGCCTCGGGCAGGACGTCACACTGGACATGTTCAGCATCGGCGAACGCGTGGATGTCGTCGGCACCAGCAAGGGCCGGGGTTTTTCAGGAGTCATCAAACGCCACGGATTTTCCCGCGGACCGATGACCCATGGTAGCAAAAGCGTACGGATCCCAGGCTCTATCGGATGCAGCGCATGGCCGGCACGCGTGATCAAAGGCAAAAAAATGCCCGGACATTTCGGTACCGATCGCCAGACAATACGCAACATGAAGGTGGTCGATATTCGACCGGACCAGAACTTGATGCTGCTCAGAGGCGCCGTACCGGGTCACAAGAACGCTCTGGTGACGATCAGCAAACCGAAGATTTTGAAAAAGAAAGTGTGACCCACGACCCAGCAGGCGCAGAAATGATTTTCCGCAAGCCTTTCAGTGCCACCGCTGGATGTTGAATGAGGATAACCATGGCAGTTGTAGATGTACTAAATACCAAGGGCGAGAAGGTTTCGGAGAGACAGCTCCTCGATGAGCTTTTCAATGTACCGGCCAGCAAGAGCGTTCTGCACGAGGTGGTCGTCATGCAGCAGGCCAGCCGGCGGGCCGGCACCGCATCGGTCAAGCACCGCAGCGACGTGCGGGGGAGCTCGCGCAAATTGTTTCGCCAGAAAGGAACCGGACGGGCGCGGCGCGGCAACATCAAGTCACCACTGCTGCGCGGCGGCGGATCTGTGTTTGGACCGGATCCACGCTCCTATGCCTATCGACTACCGAAAAAGGTGCGGAAGCTGGCACTGAAGATGGCGTTGAGCTGCAAATTAAAAGACCGGCAGCTGCTGGTGCTGGATCGGATGGATCTCGAACAGGTCAAGACCAGGGATTTCGTGAAGATTATCGACACCCTGCATATCGAAAATGCCCTGATCGTCACGGACGCAAAGGATAAAAACCTTGAACTGTCCTCGCGCAATGTGCCGAACATCAAAATCCTGCGCAGCGAAGGACTCAATGTTTACGATATTCTGAAATACCACAATCTGGTGCTGCTGGAGCCGGTCATCAACGACATTGAAGGGAGGCTGTTGCCATGAGTCAGTACGATATTATAATACGGCCTCTGGTTACAGAGAAGAGTAATATTCAGAAAGAGACGGCGAACCAGCTCACTTTTGAAGTAGACCGCGGGGCCAATCGAATCGAGATCAGGCGGGCAGTTGAACAGATATTTAGTGTCAAGGTCGCCAGTGTCCGAACGATGCAGGTTACCGGAAAGGTGAAGCGCAGAGGCCGGATCCTCGGTAAGCGGCGTAATTGGAAGAAAGCGATCGTCACCCTGCGCCCCGGAGAGCGCATCGATTTTTTTGAAGGAGCATAGCAGCGATCAACCCGGCTGCCGCAAATAACCGCACGCCATCTTTTAGCAACGGCGAATCCGGACTGGCGGGAAACAGGCGCAACGAGCTGACCGACAAGACACAGTAAGGGTTGTGACCCCTGACGTTTGATATCAATAGTTGCCAGATGCAGAGGAACTTCACATGGCCATCAAAAAAGTAAAACCGACATCACCTGCCAGGCGATTTCAGGAATATTCCGCTTTTGACGACATCACCCGCAAGAAACCGGAGAAGAGCCTGCTGCGGGTGACGAAAAAATCCGGTGGTCGGAACAACCAGGGTCGCATAACCTGCCGGCATCGTGGCGGTGGACATAAGCGCCACTACCGGGTGATCGATTTTAAAAGGGATAAAATCGGGGTGCCTGCCAAGGTAGCGGGAATCGAGTACGATCCCAACCGCAGCGCCCGTATTGCCCTGCTGCATTACGCAGACGGTGATAAACGCTATATACTGGCTCCGGTAAATTTAAAGATCGGTGACAAAGTGGAATCCGGACCCGATGCGGATATTCAACCTGGCAATTCACTGCCACTGAGCAACATTCCGCTTGGTACTCAGATCCACAATATCGAATTGAAAGTGGGCAAGGGAGGGCAGGTGGTGCGAAGTGCCGGAACATCGGCCCAGTTGATGGCCAAGGAAGATCGGTATGCTCTGATTAAAATGCCCTCGGGTGAAGTCCGTATGGTCTTGCTCAGGTGCAAGGCCACTATCGGGCAGCTCGGCAACGTGGAGCATGAAAATATGGGACTCGGCAAAGCCGGACGGAAACGATGGCTGGGAAAACGGCCGCGGGTCAGAGGGGTAGCCATGAACCCCGTCGACCATCCCATGGGCGGCGGAGAAGGCAGGTCTTCCGGCGGTCGTCATCCATGCAGCCCGTGGGGATGGCCGACTAAAGGATACCGGACCCGCAAGAAACGCAAACTCAGCGATCGACTGATTGTCAAACGCCGCAGCAAACGATAGCCACGGCGGTGACAAGCGAACCCTCTGCCAACGGTGGCGGCGGCGGACTCGTGTAAATATATAACAATTTCGGCAAAACTTGCAGGAGAGAACATGCCACGCTCGTTGAAAAAAGGTCCTTTCGTGGATCCGCATTTAATGGAAAAGGTTCAACAGGCGCAGGAAAGCCGCAGTAGTCGGGTCGTGAAGACCTGGTCAAGGCGGTCAACCATCATACCGGAGATGGTCGGTATCACACTGGCCGTGCACAACGGGAGGAAATTTATTCCGGTTTTTGTCACCGAGAACATGGTCGGTCACAAGTTGGGTGAATTTTCTCCCACCCGGACTTTTTACGGACATGCCGGAGATAAGAAATCAAAAGTCAGGCGTTAGAACCGCCGGTCAACTGCTCGCAGAGACCGGGAAAGAAAATTGCGAAACACAAACCCTTACAGTTTGATGAACACCGGCGAGTGATAATACACGAATCGTGGATGGCAATGACGAGTGCCCGAATGATAAATGAGGATTTTTTGTTGGGCTGGACCGCACAGGGTTTGGCGGTGAGGTTTATACTGGAAGCACATCGTAGCCGGAAGGCCGCGGAGAACGCGGTCGGGCGAAAAAAATACCATTTATGGCAGGACACGAACGAGGAGTTGGAATGGAAGTCCAAGCCGTTTTGAAATTCGTACGGGTGTCCCCGCAGAAGGTTCGCACCCTGGTGGACGCGGTAAAAGGCAAGCCGGTTGAAACGGCCCTGCAGACACTCAAGTTTATGCCGACAAAAGCAGCCGGAATCGTTGAGAAAGTGATGCGAAGTGCCGTTGCCAACGCCGATCAAAATCCGGACATTGATGTCGACAACCTGGTGGTGCGGAATGTCATCGCCGACCAGGGCCCGACCATGAAACGCTGGAAGGCCAGGGCCCGTGGTCGGGGAACGCGCATCCTTAAAAGGTCCAGCCACATCACCGTCATTTTGACTGAAGAAACGCTGCAGTAAAAAAAGGAGGTAATCGTTTGGGCCAGAAAGTAAATCCGATCGGATTGAGATTGGGCATCGTGAAAACCTGGGAGTCACGCTGGTTCTCGGACAAGAACTATGCCGGCTATATTCACGAAGATCACAAAATTCGTGGCTACATCAAAAAGAAGCTCTACCACGCAGGCGTATCTCGAATCGAGATCGAACGCTCGGCAAAGAGGATACGACTGCGGGTATTTACCTCCAGGCCCGGAATCGTGATCGGTAAAAAAGGAGCTGAAATTACACAGCTAAAAATTGAGATCGAGAAGATGGTGAATCATGAAGTGATGATCGATATTCAGGAAATTCGCAAACCGGAGATCGATGCCCAGTTGGTGGCAGAAAACGTTGCTCTGCAGATCGAACGCCGGGTGGCGTTCCGACGGGCAATGAAGCGCTCTGTCACTTCAGCCATGCGTTTTGGAGCCCAAGGCATAAAAATCATGTGTGCCGGAAGATTGGGCGGTGCTGAAATGGCCCGCCGCGAATGGTACCGGGAGGGTCGAGTCCCTCTGCACACATTGCGAGCGGATATCGATTACGGATTTACCGAAGCCCGCACGACCTACGGAGCGATCGGTGTGAAAGTGTTCATATTCAAGGGCGAAGTGCTCAAAAAGGACGCACTGGAAGTCGAAGGTCAGTAGTTATGAGCGGTGGCAACGTCCACAGCAGCGGACCACGACTCCGGGCGCGGGAAATAATCCAGCAACCGGAAGCCTTTAGCTCTCTGCCATGACAGGAGTAAACAAAAAATGCTCAGTCCCAAGAAAATCAAATTTCGAAAACAACAACGGGGCCGGATGAGGGGAGCATCTCGACGGGGCTGCAATCTGAACTTTGGTGATTTTGGACTGCAGGCGGTTGGCTGCGGTCGAATCACCGCACGCCAGATTGAGGCCGCCCGAGTGGCAATGACCCGACATGTAAAAAGAGGTGCACGAATCTGGATTCGCATCTTCCCGGACAAGCCCTTTACCAAAAAACCGGCCGAAGTCCGGATGGGCAAAGGGAAAGGCGCCCCGGAAGGGTGGCTGATGGTGATTCGACCCGGCAGGATCCTCTACGAGATGGAAGGTGTGAACAGG
>JAHEIV010000245.1 GCA_024639205.1 Deltaproteobacteria bacterium
TGCCAAGAAGAGCGGCAAAGGCCCCATCAAGATTTCTGATATCGCTGCCGCCCAGGCGATTCCGCTCCGGTTTCTGGAAGTTATTCTCAGCCAGCTCAAAGCGAGTGGATTCGTCGACTCTAAAAGGGGCTTTACCGGTGGTTATTACCTGCTCCGATCACCGGATCAGATAACGGTCGGCGACGTGCTGCGTTTCATGCAGGGCGACGAAGATCCGGCCCACCGTGTATCCTGTATGTCCAAATTAGAATGCCCGTTTAACTGTGACTGCGCTTTTGTGCCCATGTGGACAAAACTCAATAAAGCTGTATTCAAAATATACGACGGAACATCGTTTCAGGACCTGCTGAACATTGAAAGGCTGAGGCGTTAAACTCCAACGGATCACCGTTGCAGCCGGGGTAGATTTATGGCTGTAAATTCGACAGGGAACGGAAGCATCATGAAGAAGGGAAAGACATTACTGCGACGGACGGGGATTGTATTTGGCGTCTTTTTTACGGTTGTGCTCGCATGGAGTATCGGGGCCCGGGGACTTCAGCAGTCACCGGCCAACCCGGACAAGCCGAGGGCAGACATCATCACCATCGATGGTCTGAAAAGCTTCGGTGACCTTCAGAGACCGCCGGTGACATATTTCCACGAAAAGCACTCCGATGCCGTAGAGAAGCAGAACAAGGACTGTTCGGTCTGCCATCTCAAGCAGGAAGCGCGTCAATCGCTCAAGTTCAAGCGTCTGCAGAACACCACCAAAAAGCAGGTCATGGATCTGTATCATAGAGAGTGTATCGACTGCCACAACCAGACCGCTGCTGCCGGGCAACAGAGCGGGCCGGTCACCTGTGGGCAGTGCCACAGGCAGAAATTTTCGGCGGCTTCATCGTGGGTGCCGATCGGTATGAACAAATCCCTTCACTACCGGCATTCCAAAGCGCTCGATGAAAAATGTGAGAGATGCCACCACGAATACAACGAAAGCAGCAAGGTGCTGTTTTACGCCAAAGGAAAAGAAGGAACCTGCCGCTATTGCCACCGGCAGCAGAATGAGGAAAACCGGATTTCCATGCGAAAGGCTTCTCACCAGGCCTGCGTCGACTGCCACCTCAAGCAGCTCGCCCAGGATAAGGATGCCGGCCCGGTCAAATGCGGCAGCTGTCACGATCCTGTCGAGCAAAAACTCGTCAAGGTAATCGAGGATGTCCCGCGCATGAAGCGCAACCAGCCGGACGCTGTTTTCGTGAAAAATTCCAAAACAGGGTCCCCGGCCGACAACCCGCAACCGCAGGCATCCCCCACGCTGGTGCCCTTCAACCACAAAGGCCACGAAGGATATAACGATACCTGCCGTGTCTGCCACCACGCTGAAATGGATGCCTGTGCACAGTGCCACACGCTGCAGGGCGCCAAGGAAGGCCGGAACATCAAATTGTCACAGGCCATGCACCAGCTTGGCTCGGACCAGAGCTGCATCGGCTGCCACCAAAACAACCAAAAAAAGCCGGAATGCGCCGGATGCCACACGTCGATCAGTCGAACCCGAAGCATTGAAGCAAAGGAATCCTGCCGGATGTGTCACCTGGATGCCCGGCAGATAGCTGCCGGGACCGAAATCATGCTGGATCCCCAAGACAAAATGCTGGCCGCCCGACTGCTAAAGGAGCGCCGGCCGATCACCGCCACCTATCCGGACGAGGAAATACCCGAAAATGTCTCCATAAAAGCGATTGCGGACCAATATGGCCCGGTGGAGCTGCCGCACCGAAAAATTGTAAAAACACTGATGACCAACATCGAGGACAACAAAATCTCGAGCTATTTCCACCGCGATGCGGGCACGCTCTGTCAGGGATGCCACCACGCGAGTCCGGAAACCAGAAAGCCGCCCAGATGCAGCAGCTGTCACGGTAAGCCGTTCGATGAGAACAATCCGCTCAGACCCGGTCTGATGGCCGCTTACCACCAGCAGTGCATGGAATGTCACAGCGCGATGGGGCTCAAGAAACCGCAGGCCACTGATTGCACGGGCTGTCACAAGAAAAAATAGCCGTCGCGATCCGACGGTTTGGCGGCGTTGGCTGAAACGACGATGCCAGTATCCGGAAAACCGTAATATTTTAGCGCGTTGAGGTAAGTCTATGTCTATTTCGAGGAGAAGATTTCTTGGTTGGCTGGGAGCTGCCGGACTCAGCACGACGCTGGGATCGACGGCCGGGGCTGCGACCAGCAGGCACTTTACCGGTCATCCGGACGCCATGGGGGTTTTGTTCGACAGCACCCGCTGCATCGGCTGCCGCAAATGTGAAGCTGCCTGCAACCTGGTCAACGAGCTGCCGCTGCCGGACCGGCCCTTCGACGATCTGAAGATCCTGGAGAAGACCCGCCGAACGAAAGCCGGGACCTACACAGTGGTCAACCGCTACGATTCAACGTCGGCTGCTGCCGGGCCGCTTTACCGCAAGATTCAGTGCAATCACTGCATGGAGCCGGCCTGCGCGTCAGCTTGTTTTGTCAGAGCATTCCGGAAAACCGAAACGGGAGCCGTCACCTATGACGCCTCGGTGTGTGTCGGGTGCCGGTACTGCATGATTGCCTGCCCGTTTGCCATCCCGACATACGAATACGACAAGGCCCTGACGCCGCGGGTTCAAAAATGTACCCTCTGCTATCCACGGATCTCCAAAGGGTTGCTGCCCGGCTGTGTGGAAAGCTGTCCGACCGAAGCCCTTACCTTCGCAAAGCGGTTGGATCTTTTACGGGTTGCCCGGGAGCGAATCCGCCGGTTTCCGCAGCGTTACGTGGATCACATCTACGGCGAAAACGAAATGGGTGGCACCAGCTGGCTGTATCTGTCTGCCGTGCCGTTCAGAGAAATCGGGATGCGTGAAGATCTGGGAGTAACTCCGGCTCCTCAGCTCACCAAGGGAGCGTTGAGCGCCGTGCCGATCGTAGTTGGGCTGTGGCCGGTGCTGCTAACCGGCGTGTATGCGATTTCCAAGCGCAAGGAGAAGATTGCCGATGCAGAGAAACAGCATGCCATAAAAGCGGCTGTCGTTCAGGCTCAGACCGAGGCCGGGGAGAAACTGGCAGCTGCATTGGATCAGGCCAAGCAGCAAAAGGAAAAAGAGATAGAGATGCGGATCAACAACGCCCTTGAAGAGGCTGCCAAAGCGCAGGCCGAGGAGGCAGCCGAACCAGCGGCCGAGAAGGCAGCCGAACCAGCGGCCGAGAAGGCAGCCGAACCAGCGGCCGAGAAAGCAGCCGAACCGGATGCTGAGAAGGCAGTCGGACCGGATGCTGAGAAGGCAGTCGGACCGGAGGCCGAGAAGACTGACAAGCCTGAGGATGAGGAGGAATCTTGATGCCTGAAGAATCAGCAACCAGCGGCAAAAAAATCTTCACCCCGTTTAACATCGTTGCCGGTATAATCCTCGCAGTCGGTGGGGTTTTGACAATATTGCGGTTCACCGGCGGACTGGCCACCGTCACCAATCTTTCCGACTACAATCCCTGGGGCATCTGGATCGGCTTTGATCTTCTGGTAGGTGTCGCACTGGCTGCCGGGGGGTATGTCACCTCTGCGGCGGTTTACATTTTCGGGATGAAAAAATACCATTCTGCGGTGCGTCCGGCGATTTTGACCGGATTTTTAGGGTACGCACTGGTGGTGCTGGCACTGCATTACGATGTAGGCAGGCCCTGGCGGCTGCCGTATCCCTTCATCGTTCAGCAGGGAACCACATCGTTGCTCTTTGAGGTCGGCGCCTGTGTGGCGCTTTACCTGGCGGTGCTGTTTATTGAGTTCACGCCGGCACCGCTGGAGTGGCTCGGCTTCAAACGTGCCCGCAACATAGTGGTAAAGCTGACCATGCTGCTGACGATATTCGGTGTGGTTCTCTCTACGCTCCACCAGTCCTCTTTAGGCGCCCTGTTTTTGATCGCACCATCCAAACTGCACCCGCTATGGTATTCTTCTTACATTCCGATATACTTCTTCGTGTCCAGCATTATTGCCGGTCTTTCCATGGTTATTTTTGAAGGGGCGCTTTCCTATCGTTTCTTTAAAGGTAATATGGACGAGGAGCACATGGCGGAAAAGGACACCCTCGCGCTCGGTTTCGGCAAGGCAGCATCACTGGTGCTGGCCGGTTATTTTATCATAAAGGTCATCGGTATCGCCGCCGACAATAACTGGCATTACCTGGCGACCGGTTACGGTGCCTGGTTCCTGGTGGAACTGCTCGGTTTTGTCGCCTTGCCGTGCTTTCTGTATGCGGTGGGCGTCCGTGACAGGAACGTGAAACTAATCCGCTGGACAGCGGCCATGACGGTGCTTGGCATCGTTCTCAACCGCCTGAACGTGAGCATTATCGCTTTTAACTATCACCTGCCTTCCAGCGAACGCTATTTTCCCCATTGGATGGAAATCGGCATATCCTTGTTCATCGTGACCTTGGGGCTGGTGGTGTTCAAGTTTATCGTCACCCGAATGCCGGTTCTTTATGAGCACCCGGAGTACAAGGGGGCCCACTGAAGAACGGGTGACGAACGACAAGGAGCAAGCAACAAAAAAGCAAGGGGGGGTGCTGTCGGGACCAGAACCCGGCTAGCCCGCAAATCCAAACGGACAGAACTGGTAAGGAACGCATCGATATGGACACGGTTTTTCACAGCCTGCATGACTTCATGCTGCGCACCGAGAGTATCACCTACATCTTGATTGTGGTGGCACTGATCGGCATCACCGGATTTTGGCTGTTTTTATCCGACAGCGATGATAAGTGACAATCGTTTTGATCGTGTGGTATCTGATAAGATGGCCTGCGAGGGAAGGCCGGTCTCGATCGGCAGCGATCGCACGCCGCCCGCCCGTGGTGGGTTAACGCTTTTATGACAAACAACCGATGGAGTCTGCAATGTACCAATTCGTTACCGGACCGCTGGCATGGATCGCCTTTGCCGTATTTTTTATCGGCATCATCGCACGGGCCGTTTGGTATTTCCGGGGTCTGAACTGGCAGTTGGACCGGGTGGCCTACCGCCCCCATATGCGCTACGGCATCCGAGGGGCAGTCCGATCGATCGTGTATTGGCTGCTACCTTACGGAACGCACAGCTGGCGAAACAATCCCATTTTCACCCTGCTGGTCTTTGTCCTGCACATCGGCCTGCTGTTGACACCCGTTTTTCTGCTGGGGC
>JAHEIV010000246.1:0-3601 GCA_024639205.1 Deltaproteobacteria bacterium
GGGTGCGGGAGGAACGGCTTCTATGAAGAACATGAAACCGCATTTGCCGAACGATATTTTGTCACTGTTTTTAAGAACCGTCCGGCGGATGCGTTTGTTGTTTACGAAGGTACCGTTTCTGGAATCCAGGTCGGTGAGTACAAACTGACCGTTGCTGAACGAAATAGCGGCATGGTTCCGCGAAACCCCTTCATGGCTCAACGGAATGGTGTTCGACGCCGCTCTGCCGATCGTTGTCTTCTCACCTGCCACGGGAATCGATTTAGAAGTTCTTTTTGCCGGAACAGGCAGCAGGCTGGCACGGGGGTTATCGGTCACTCGATTTTCCATTTTTCATGCCAATAGTCAATCGTCGCAAGTAAGTGGAAGCCACCACTTGAATGCTT
The DNA here is from genome assembly GCA_024639205.1 of Deltaproteobacteria bacterium. Classification (GTDB taxonomy): domain Bacteria; phylum Desulfobacterota; class Desulfobacteria; order Desulfobacterales; family SG8-13; genus SG8-13. The sequence continues at coordinate 387 of JAHEIV010000246.1, forward strand.
ATTTTACCGTATTTTCGGCGGAATCAAAAGTCTAAACCTCGGAAAGGATCAAAGTGTGCTTCTGGGGTGAACGGGTTGACGCGAAGAGGCCAGGCCCTGATTTGACCCGTGACAGCACCTTTTCCCAACTCGGCAAGATCAGCAGGCCAGAGGTCGGTCCACGTGCATACTATCATCTGGAAGGGTATGCTTGCCGCAAGAGCCCGGGATGGTATCGGCTTCTTTCAGCCGGAGGGAATCGATTTTTCCGACAGCCGGTCATTTTTCGATTTAGGAAAGACAAGGGTAAAGACCGACCCTACCTCAACCTGGGAGACCACCGACACTTTGCCGCCCACGCCTTCCACGAATTTTTTTATCATGGAGAGCCCCACGCCGCTGCCATTCATCCCCTTTGTGGTGTAAAAGAGCTCAAAAATGTCGTTTACCATGCCTTTTCCAATTCCACAGCCGTTGTCTTCCACCCGGATAAGCAGTCGCGAGGCATCTTCCATTTCTGTCGAAATCCGGATTCGACCGTCCTTTCTCCCATTCAATGCGTCCTTGGCGTTGACAACCAGGTTGAGGATGGCTCTTTGCAGGTGGGATTCGTTCATCTCCCATGCTGGAAGGTCCGGGGCGAGATTCAAATCGACTTCAATACCCTCGCCGGTCAGGGATTCTCTGAACAACTCGAATGCCGCTACGAGGGATGCGTTGATATCGATCGGCTCGACGGCCTCCGTGCTGCTTTTTGTATAATCGAGCATGTCCGCGGTCAGCTCGGCGATCCGATCAAAGCCCTGGCGAACCATCTGCCAGTTTTTTTTGACATTTTGATCTTCACTCATCTCCATCTGCTCATCCATCATGTCGACGGCGCTTCGATTCAGAGTGAGCAGATTCTTGATATTGTGGGCAAGATGGGTGATGGTCAATCCAATGGCACTGGTCATTTCGTTCTTGATCGATTCCTGCTGCAGGCGGCAGTTATCGATGGACAGGGCCAGTTCGTTGGCCACAGCCGCCGTGAACTCCATGTCGTTCTGGGAAAACGGGCTCAGGTGGTCATCGTTGTCGAGGTAAATGGCTCCGATTATCTGGTCGTGACGAACGAGCGGCACGCAAACAAACGAATTGATGTCCTCCACCACAAACGCCTCAGTGTTATCAAAGCGTGCGTCATCCTGGGCGCTCTGGCTGACAATGGCTACCCGATCCTCGATGACCTGGTTGAGCACTGTGCGGCTGACCGGTATGATGGCGGAATCCGGATCCGGATCACGATATTTGACCGCTCGTACTTCAAGGGATCCCGAAGGTTCCGAGCGCAGCATGGCCGCAGCCCGTTTGGCGGACGGCAGTGCCTCGAAAATCAAATCGAGTCCCTTTTCCAGCATTTGTTCCGAGTCACAGGAAGCCCGTAAATTTTCACTGAGTTGATAAAGAAACGACAATCTCTTATGGGCCTGCAGCGCAGGCCAGGTTTCGTTGCCATCAGAGGAATCCACCTCAAAAAAATTGCTGATAGCGGATTCCGCACTGTGCGAAAGCAGTTTGGACAGCTCAAGTTCTTCCTGGCTGAGGGTAACGGTGTCTCCGAAGACGGACGTGACATCCACATCCGGGGGCGAGGTTTCCGCAGCATCGGCTTCTATGGAAAACATGAATCCGCGTTTGCCGAACAATATTTTGTCGCTGTGCTGGAGAACTGCCTCGCGGATGCGCTTGTTGTTCAGGAAAGTTCCGTTTCTGGAATCAAGATCGGTAAGTGTAAATTGACCGTTTTTTCGTGAAATGACGGCGTGGGTCCGTGACACACCTCCCTGGGTGAGCTGGATCGCGTTCGAAGGAGCCCTGCCGATGGTCGTATCGTCATTTGTCAGCGGGATCGACTTGGAGTTTTTTTTTGCCGGGAATGGAAGCAGGCTGGCGCGGGCAGTCTCGTTCAAACGGTTTTCCATCGTAGCAGTTAATAATCAGTGGTCAGGTGTCAGCCGGAATCGCAACTTGAGTGCTTATTTTACCGCATTTTCGGCGGAAACGGAAGCCTAATCCTCGAGGACCTTGATTTGTGGTTTCGGGATGATGATAGTCTGGAACAAACATATAATTTCGCACAACGGACGCAATGAGCCGAATTTTTCATGGGAATTTACGAAAAATTGCGGTATACTCATTCCGAAACTCCAGCATCAAGGAACATAAGCCCCTGATATGGCTTTTAATTTCCTTATTGAATCGAGTTCATTATGGCCAACGTCATAATCTCAGCCACCGGTAGCTACCTCCCCCCGGTTACCGTTCCCAACACGCACTTTTTGTCCAACGAATTTTACAGCGCCGACGGACAAAAACTCGAAAAGCCCAACCCGGAGATCATCACCAAGCTCTACGAAATCACCGGTATACGGGAACGGCGTTGGGTCAGCGACGACCTGGACACCTCCGATATCGCCACCTTTGCGGCCGAAAAAGCCCTGGAAAACATGGACAGGGAAAGCCTCGATTATCTTATCGTGGCTCAGAACCTGGGAGAGGTGAAGCCGGAACAGCCTTACACCGACATTGTGCCCTCCATTGCATCGCGGGTCAAACACAAGCTTAAAATCGAGAACCCGTACACGGTGGCCTTTGACCTGCCCTTCGGCTGCCCCGGTTGGTTGCAGGCTATGATCATGGCCAAATCCCTGATCAAGGCCGGCGATGCGAAGCGCATCCTGGTGATCGGGGCCGAAGTCCTCTCCCGGGTTAGCGATCCCCATGATGTGGACTGCATGATTTATGCCGACGGAGCCGGGGCAGCGGTGGTCGAAGCATCCGAAAAAGACGGTGGCATCCTTGCCCACCTGACCCGCTCCGACACCCTGAATCACGCCTACCTGCTGCGAATGGGCAAAACCTACAATCCCGATCGCAACGGCAACGAGCTGTTCATCAAAATGGAGGGGCACGAAATCTATAAATATTCGGTCCGGATGGTTCCCCGGGCCGTGAAGGAAAACCTGGAGCAAAGCGGTATTGCACTGGGGGATGTCAAAAAGATCCTCATTCACCAGGCCAATGAAAAGATGGATGAGGCCATCGTGCGGCAGCTGTTCAAGCTCCACGATATCCGGGAAATCCCTGACGGTATCATGCCGATGATGATCTCCTGGGCCGGCAACAGCTCGGTGGCCACCCTGCCCACCCTCTACGACCTGATCCTGAAAGGCAAGCTCGAAGGCCATCAGCTG
>JAHEIV010000246.1:3701-5187 GCA_024639205.1 Deltaproteobacteria bacterium
TGCAGCTTGGCCGGGATGCCCCAGAATCGATGTTTGTCGTCGGCATCGACCTTGAAATGCGTGTGCTTGAATTCCAGAAAAAAGCCGTGGCGTCTGGTGAGCTGCCAGTTGAGGCCCAGAAGCCCGGTGACGGTTGTGTCACTGCCGCTGCCATCCCCACCGCCGTAGGGCAATGAGACGTCAGCGACCTGAAAATCGTATATCGCCCAGGTCGGACCGAGGCCGATATAGGGATGCAGTCGGCCCTGCGGAAATCTCGGTCCTTGCCCCAATGGTAAGCGCAGCATCAGATAAAGCGACAACGGAATCACGTCATAGCTCACCAGCTCCGTTCGATTCGGATCGACCGTGAAATAAGACACGTCCAGCGCCAGCCCAAAATACTTCCACCACCGGGTGTAGCGCAGGCCGACTGCCACTCCGACGTCGAAATCCACATCTTCGGAAATTCGCAGAGGAGGCGACGAGAGCATATCGGTGACGGTCACTGCATCGTTGTCGGTGACCGTCATCCCGCCGTAGATGCTGAGGGCGTTTTCGGCACCGGCTCCTTTTAGCGGCAGCATCAGCGCCACCACAGCAACGATGATCCACCAACACCTGCCGCCCCTGCCAGTGTGCAAGTTCTTTTCCAAACCGGCCGTTGCTTGCATGCTACTTTCCTGTTTTTGCAGGCTGCGAGGCCGCGCGTTCCGGCGAGGGAAGGATGTGTGGACTTCGCGGCCGCCTGCCCGGTTGTGGGAGATTGCAGCGGTCATCACGGTGCCTGCAGCAGACGAAAAGAGGCCTTCACCCGGGCGAAATCGGGCAGCTCCTTGGCAAAGTAGTGTCGCTGTGCTGCCTCGTAAGTCAGCTGGTAGCACCAGGGTTCTTGGAGCAAGCCGTAGATGATGCCTTTTTTCTTCAGCCCGCCTTTTGTCCGGTAGGTGTAAACGATCTTGAAACCGTTGTGACCCCCCAGCCGGTCCGGCATGTTTTCGACGATGCGCTGGTTTTTCATATTCGGGTTGGCGCGCATGTCCTGAATGATCAATTCGGCGGCTTCCTCCTGCAACATCCCTGCAGAAAATTTTCGTTTGGCATGCGGCAGCGCCTTTTCCGTCGCCATGCGGGAGATACGAATGAACTCGAGCGACAGTCCGTCTCTGGTGAAAACAATGCCTTCCTTTTCCGGATTGTACCGTTTCCAATTCTGCGGCATCTCGACGATGAAGTTGTGGGCCGACGATGTAAATTCACCTTCCACCGGCACCCAAGGATCGCAGCCGGCAAGTATCGACAGGCACACGATCGATATGAAGGAAAATCTTTTCATCGGCCACCCTCCCCTATTTCCGATCGAGTTCCCTCAGGTAGCGTCGAATGTAAGGGGCATCGCCGGCAGCGGGATTCAAACGAAGATAGGTTTGAAAAGCGTTGCGGGCCTGTTCCCTGCGATGTTGCTTGTAGCAAACCAGGCCGATGCCCTTGTAAGCGGCTGGATGGG
>JAHEIV010000247.1 GCA_024639205.1 Deltaproteobacteria bacterium
CCATGGCCCCGGCCAGAAAGCGCAGGGTCATCTGGTAATTGGAATAATCCTCAACGGCAATGGTCCCGGCTTCCACGGCTTTTCGGAACCGAATGCAGGTGGGAGCAAAGCGCCCGCTGCCCGCATAAGCGATCTCCAATCCGGCAACGCACCCGGCACCGACCAGTTCGTCCACCCCCTGACCGTTGGAATGGGCATACAGGTGCAGGTTGCGAATCCGTTGACGAATGATCTCGTATACGGCAGCCATGGGATTGCGATTGATGGTAAACCCACCGATGGAAAGGTGACAGCCATCGGTTACGTGGCGCCGGACGGCTGCGGACAGATTCATTACTTTGTCATCTGTGGTATTCATCGCCGCATTCCTCGCATGGTTTTTGATCAATGATACCGGCAGCAATCCTGGGCAAACCGGCTGTCATGCTCCGTACCCCATGGCTCGCGAGCACGTTCGTGCCGCCTGAATGAGTTCCCGCGTGCAGGCTTCCCGGTGCCGCCGAATGGTAAAACGCAGTTCAGGAATGGCTAAGCTGACCGCTGCCAGTACCATACCGTCGTGCCCTAAAATGGGGGCGCTCAGGGAACCCAGACCCGGCGTACGTTCACCGAGACTGCGTGCATATCCCCGTTTTTTCGTCAAGGCGATCTCGGCTCCCAATCGATCCATTTCGGTGATGGTGTCGGCGGTCAGCGGATCCAAATTCACCTGGCGCAGGTAGCTCTCGATGAAATCGGGGGAACTGAACGACAGCAGGCACTTTGAAGAAGCGCCGGCGTAAAGCGGTGAGCGATTGCCGATCGGCATGCTGGCCTTCAGCGGGAGCGTCGACTCCAATCGGTGGATACAGATACGCTCTATACCGTCGACGACGTTTAGATGGACGGTCTCCTGTGTGCGGCCATGCAGTTGCTCCATCAAGGGCAACGCCGCCTTTTCCACCGGGTAAGAATTTTGCAGCACGTCAAGGAGCTGAAAGTAAATGTGACCCAGTCGATACTGCCGCGTTTTAGGGTCCTGACTGACAAATCCATATTTTTTCAACGTTTGCAGGGATCGCTGCACCGTCGCCGGGCTGAAACCGAGATGCGAACTTAGTTCGCGAACCCCCCAGGCCGGTTGGAGCGCCCGGAATGCCAGCAGAATTTTTAGTGCTTTTTCGACAGAATTTGGACTTGACGCCGTTCGTTTCATATTGTAAAACAGTGTTTCATTTTTTTACTCAATATGGCAGATGTCGTTCAGGATTGTCAAGGAGATTTGTTTGCGAAGGATCAGGCGCGGCTTTGAAGGGGAGTGGGGAATGCCCCATCCGCGTGAAAACACTTGACAACGAAATACAGACGTAGCTATATGGTAGCTACATTTCGGCCAAATTGCCGGTAAGACACCGCTGCAGAAATCGAAGTGCTGATCGGGTTGCCGAAGGAACCATCTTTCGGCATCGATCGACCCTGACAGACCGATGACGATTGTAAGGCATGCGCGTGCCGCCGGCAATACGGATATAACCGTTGACGCAAGGAGGATACCCGATGGAATTTGCGCTGTCAGAAGAACTCGAAATACTCCGATCGACTGTTGCGGATTTCGCAGCCGAACAGATCGCCCCGCATGCAGACGACTGGGATTCCCGCCATTACCTCCCCTATGAGGAAGCCATCAAACCGATGGGAGAGCTGGGCCTGTTCGGCACCGTAATACCCGAAGAGTTCGGAGGGTCTGAGATGGGCTGGCTGGCGGCCATGATCATCACCGAGGAAATCGCAAAAGCCTCCAGTTCTCTGCGAGTACAAATCAACATGCAGGCGCTGGGCTGCGCTTACACGATCTTCAAATACGGCAGCGATGAGCTCAAGAAGAAATACATCCCAAGGCTGGTAAGTGCCGAGCATGTGGGCGGATTCGCCATGACCGAACCGGATGCGGGCTCCGACGTGATGGCCATGCGATCCACGGCGGAAGACAAGGGTGACCACTGGGTGCTGAACGGATCCAAAACCTGGATTTCCAATGCCCACGTAGCCGACGTGGTCATCTACTATGCATACACGGATCGATCGAAGACCTCCAAGGGGCTGTCGGCATTTGTTGTGGAGTTGAAAAACTTCAACGGCGTGAAAACCTCGGAATTGGAAAAAATGGGTTCCTTTTCCTCACCCACCGGTGAAATCTACCTGACCGACACCCGCGTACCGAAAGAGAACCTTCTGGGAAACCCCGGAGACGGCACGAAAATTCTTTTCAGCTCTCTCAATCAGACCCGCCTGTCGGCCGCCGCCGGTGCGGTAGGTGTCGCCCAGGCCTGCCTGGACCAGGCGGTCAACTACTGCAAGGAACGCAAGCAGTTCGGCAAGCCGATCGGCGAGTTTCAGATGAATCAGGACTTGATCGCCCAGATGTCGGCCGAAATCGAAGCAGCCCGCCTGCTGGTTTACAAGGCCGCCTGGGCCAAGGACCAGGGACGGCTGGAAAATGGGCTGGATGTAGCCCAGGCCAAATATTTTGCCGGTGAAGTGGTTACCAAGTGCGCCAACTACGCGATGCGTATACTGGGTGCCTACGGGTACTCGACAGAATATCCGGTTGCCCGTTTTTACCGGGATACGCCGACTTACACCATGGTGGAGGGCTCGGCCAACATCTGTAAATGGATCATCGCGCTGGATCAGCTGGGCGTGCGAAAGGCAAACCGCTAAACCGGCACTTCGTGCCGATGTTCCAACAGTAATCGGAAAAGGAGAATCATGGATCGATCTCGCGAAATATTTCCCTTTGATGTACTCTTTGTCGGAGGCGGTCCGGCGAACCTGGCAGGCGCCATTCACCTGCTGCAACTGGCGCAGCAAAAAAGTTTGCAAATCGAGGTGGGGCTGATCGAAAAGGGGGATTCCATTGGATCGCACTCCCTCAGCGGGGCCATCCTCGATCCGATCGCCCTGAAAGAGCTGATTCCCGATTATTTGGAAAAAGGCTTTCCGGTGGAAACCGCCGAATGCCGCGATACTTTTTTTTACCTGACACCCGGGGGAAAGATGTCCGTACCTTTCACACCCGGTTACATGCACAACAATGGCTGCTCTATCATCAGCATTTCAAAGTTCACCCGCTGGCTGGCGGAGCGGGCCGAGCGACTCGGCCTGAACCTGTTCCCCGGATTTGCCGGAACCGAACTGCTGTTGGATGAAGCCGAAAATTGTGTCCTTGGGGTCGGCACGGGGGACAAGGGCATAGACAAAGACGGTAAACAAAAACCGAATTTCGAGGCCGGCATCGATCTGACAGCGAAAGTGACGGTCTTTGGTGAAGGTACCCGAGGTAGCCTCATCCGGGATGTACAGGCCAAATTGGGCATTTTCAACGACCGGATGCCGCAGGTTTTCGAGACCGCAGTCAAAGAAGTGATCGAAATTTCGGCATCCTCCCCGTTTCTTTCCCTCGGGAAAACCGTTTTGCACACCTTCGGCTATCCGTTGGGTATGGACACCAAGGGCGGAGGTTTTCTCTACAAAATGAAGGATAACCGTATCTCGCTTGGCCTGGTGGTGAGCCTCGACTATGAAGATCCGCAGCTGGAACCGTATGAAGCATTTCTGCGCTTCAAAAAACACCCCTTGATCGCCGACATCATCAAAGGCGGCAAGGTGGTTCAGCAGGGTGCCAAAACCCTGCCCGTGGGTGGGTACTACACCATGCCGCAACTGTCCGCCAATGGGGCCATTTTTGTCGGAGACAGCGCCTCGATGCTCAACCCCCAGCGCCTGAAAGGCATCCACACGGCAATGAAGTCCGGGATGCTGGCTGCTGAAACCATCGTCCAGGCACTGGAAAAACAGGACTTCTCCCGTGACTGTCTCTGCTCTTATGATACCGCGGTGAAACACAGCTGGATCGAATCCGAACATTACAGGGCTCGCAATTTTTCACAGGCGCTTTCCCGGAAAGGCTGGGGCAAGTTCCTGCATATCGGTGCGCAGTATGTGACCGGCGGCAGGGGAATCACCGATCCGATGCCGATTACCGAAGACGACGGCACGCTGAAAAAACTACCCGGCAATCCGATAACGCAAGGGGCGGCAAGCGGTCTGGACAATCTGGACGGTGAACTGTACGTGGACAAACTCACCGGCGTCTATCTTTCCGGAACCCAGCATGAGGAAGATCAGCCCTGTCACCTTCTGGTTCATGACACCGATCTTTGCGTCACCCGGTGCCATGAGGAGTATCAAAATCCGTGCACGCGATTTTGTCCTGCGCAGGTATATGAAATAGTGGAAGATCCTCCCGGCGCAAGAAAGCTGCATCTCAATCCCTCCAATTGCCTGCATTGCAAGACATGCGAAATAAAGGACCCCTATAAGAATATCACCTGGACGTGCCCCGAAGGAGGGGGCGGTCCGCGGTATACAATCGTATGAAACATCACAGAAAATAAACAATCAGGAGGACCCTATGAAAGAAGTTGTAATTTTGGGAGCCGCCCGGACCGCCGGCGGCAAGTTCGGTGGCTCGTTAAAGCCGTTGACCGCGCCTGAATTCGGCGCTCAGGTGGTGGCGGAAACCATAAAACGATCCGGCATTTCGCCGGAAACCATCGATCAGACCATTTTCGGCAATGCCTGGCAGGCCGGTGTCGGACCGAACCCGGCCCGTCTCACCGCCGTAAAGGGCGGGGTGCCGGAAGATGCACCGGCTGTATCCGTCAATGTGCGGTGCGGTTCCAGTATCCAGGCCTTGATCATGGGTAGCCAGGCCATCAAGGCCGGTGACGTGAATACCGTGCTGGTGGGTGGTACTGAAAGTTCCAACAATGTACCTTACGCACTGGCAGGAGCCCGTTGGGGATACCGCATGGGCAAGGGGTCGCTGCTGGATTTGATGCACCATGACGGTTTTCAATGCCCGCTGGGCGGTGGTCTGATGGGTGAACTCACCGACGCATACGCCAAAGACTTGAACATCAGCCGGGAGGATCAGGACAGCTTTGCAGCCGATAGTCACAACAAAACCGAGGATGCCGTAAAGGCCGGAAAGTTCGAAGAAGAAATTGTTCCCATCGAAATTCCGGGCCGCAAGGGAGCAGTCACGGTCTTTAAGGATGAAGAGATTTACCGGGCGGGGGTAACGGCCGATTCATTGGCCAAGCTGCGGCCGGTGTTTAACCGGGAC
>JAHEIV010000248.1 GCA_024639205.1 Deltaproteobacteria bacterium
GCTGCATGGGTGCTTCGAGCTCGTTTGAGGTTTCAGGACGATGAAACTTCATGGTGGATCAATGCTGGCGGTCTTGTTTCTGCTATCTGGGCAGCTTTTTGAACATCCGCGTTACCGCATAATCCAGACGCGCCTTAACCGTTGCATTGTCGGGATTTTCCTGAATTTCCGCGGTGGCAATGCCGACCCAGATGGCAATACCCGTTTCGCTGTCCGCCAGCACCACCGCCAATCCGCCCTGGGGCACATTTTCCAGCAGGTCTTTTTTGGTTTCAGGATCGACCTTCAACCCGAGTGCGTCCATATCAATTCCAGCCGCGAAGGCGACAATCAAATCCGGGTCGGTCGTGTTCTCCGACATGCCGCGCTTGCGCAGCTCGCGATCGATCAGAAATATGATTTCAGCATCGGCATCGAACTGCGGCGGCTCCCATTGGCCGTAGGGGTCATTTACAATGGCGGCGGCACCCAACCAGGCGTAGGTCTTGTATCCGCTAAAATTCGCTTTGGGATCGATTTGCGCATCGACCTTGATATCCTTTGTCGGAACGGACGCGCAACCCGCCATAAAAAGAATGACAATGATCCACAACGAAAGAACCTTTCTTCTCATGATTTTTTCCTCCTCGATGTCTTGGTGGCGATCATAACCAATCGCAGAAATCTCGAAAAAACCGCTTGGGTATAGCAAAACTCCTGATCACTATAAGCAGTAATGCGGAGATGGCAAATTGCGGCAGTGGCATCCATCCGGCTGCCCCATATTGGCTTTCTGTCGGAATGGAAAACGGCTTTGACAGGTTGCAGGGAATCTGACAAATATCGAAGCGAGTGCGCCGCTTTGAAAATCTATCATCGGTTATCGATGATTGCCTGTCTGCGGGCCGGTTCAAAAATTCAAAATCGAACACCCCTGGTCCATGATGAAAATCCTGCTCATCTATCCATATTTCTTAGAAGAACGCATCCATGTTGAGGAAATCAGCGTCCCGCCACTGGGGATCTTCTATATAGGCGCCATGCTCAGGGAAAGCGGGCACGAGGTCGAAATCCTGAATTGGTACGATGTTCACCGCACTTCTGAAAAAGTTCCGGCAACGTTCTCGGCCTTTCGACCGGATGTGATCGGGTTTTCGATCGTGCATGCCAACCGTTGGGGCGGGATCGAGATCGCCGGGATTGCCAGAAAACTGCTCCCCCAGACCAAAATCGTGTTTGGCGGCGTCGGCGCCAGTGTTCTGTGGGAACACCTGCTCACCCATTTTCCGCAAATTGACGCCGTGATCGTCGGGGAAGCGGAGAACAGTTTCCTGAACCTGGTGCGGTATTATGAAAAGGCGCGTGTGTCGATCGAATCGATCGGTGGTATTGCCTATCGGAAAAACGGCCGGCCGGCACGCAATGCCTGCGACCCGCTAATCCGCGATTTGGACGAACTGCCCAATCCGGCCCGCTATTTTTCCTACCGGCACCTGTCACTGACCCGGGGCTGTCCCGGAGAATGCTCGTTTTGCGGCTCTCCGGATTTCTGGGGTCGCCGGGTTCGTTTCCACTCTGCGAATTACTTCGTAGATCAGCTGGAATTGCTTCACCGACGCGGTGTCGGCAATTTTTTCATTTCCGACGACACCTTTACCGTCAACAAGCAAAAAACCATCGCCGTCTGTCGGGAAATTATCCGCAGAAAGCTTCCCATCGTCTGGCAGGCAATATCGCGGGTGGACATGATCGATGGGGAGATTCTCTACTGGATGCGCAAAGCCGGGTGCATTCAAATCAGCTACGGGGTGGAAAGCGGTTCGGAAAAGATTCGCAGGATCCTGAAAAAAAACTATTCGGCAGATCAGATCGAAAGTGCCTTTTCTCTGACCACACAGTACGGCATCTTGTCGCGGGCGTATTTTATCTACGGCTGCCCGGGAGAAACCGACGACACCGTCGGAGAGACCATCGCGCTGATGAGACGGATTAAACCGTTGAGCACGATTTTTTACATCCTCGATATTTTCCCCGGAACCGGGCTATACAGCGATTACAAAAAAAGGTGTAATGTCACCGATGATGTCTGGCTCGAGCGCATCGAAGACATTCTTTACTTTGAAACCGACCCAAGTCTTTCCCGGGACCAGGTGCTGGGTTTCGGCCGCAAACTGCGCAGCGCATTTTACCGGAGCCTGCCCGAATTTGTGGATGACCTGCAGCTGGCGGACATCGATGAGCTGGCTTCTTCTCACGCCGACTTTCTGTCCCGGTTGGCGATGACCTTCGATCACGGCGACTATGCCGTCGTCGATGAGATACCCGCAAAGCAGGAAATCGCGCGAAACCTATACCAAAAAGCGCTATCCTACCATCCGGATGCAAGAGCCTACCTGGGGTTGGGGTTGCTGCTGCAGAAGGCCGGCCGCTTTGAAGCCTCCGCAAAACTGCTGGGAGAAGGGGCCGGGCACTTTCCCGCCGACGAGCAGCTGAACGTGTGCCTCGGGGTCAGTTACATGAACCTGGAGAGATTTGAAGATGCGCTGGGTTGTTTTGAGCCCTTCGGGCACAGCAAACAGGCGCAGGGTTTCATACAGGCCTGCCGTCAGGCTCTGCGGTAAGTTTTAAAAAAGTTCGGGCGGGACGTCCCGGCTGTAGTCCACGTCCGGCATTCCGAATCCGTGATGCCGCAAAAACTCTTCCCGCAGTCCCTTGATATCCGCCAGTTCTTTCAGGTTTTTGGTATCCGCCAACTCCCATAACCGGGCGACTTCTTTCTGAACATCTTCCCGCATCTCCCAGTCGTCCATCCGGATGCGACCTTTGGCGTCTACCACCGCAGGCTCGCCGGCAAACAGAAAGTCGCGGTACAGGCGGTACATCTGCTGGATGCAGCCCTCATGCAGCTGTTTTTGCTTCATCACCCTGTACAGCAAAGCGATGTAAAGGGGCACTGCCGGGATTACGGCGCTGGCCCGGGTGACCAGGGCCTTGTTGACGCTGATCAGCGCCCGGCCGCCGATCGGTTGCAGCATGTCGTTGATCGTTCTGGTTTTGTGCTCCAGATCTTTTTTGGCAGCGCCGATCGTACCGTCGCGGTACAGGGCCCGGGTGTGCTCCGAGCCGATATAGGAAAAGGCGATCGTTAAAAAACCGCCGGCCAGCAGATCGGCGGTCTTCATCCGTTCGACCCAGCGCATCCAGTCTTCGCCGCCCATCACCTTGACTGTCTGGCCGATCTCCTCTTCGGTTGCCGGATCGGCCGAAATCCGGTCGACCTCACCGGTGTGAAAATCGACGGTCTTGGCACTGAAGGTGTTGCCGATGGGCTTTATCACCGAGGAGTAAATCTCTCCGGTGTCCGGATCGATTCGCCGCGGTGCGGCAATGCTGTATACCAAAAAGTCGATCTGTCCGAGATGATCGCGAACGATTTGCTCCACCGCTTGTTTGATATCATCCGAAAATGCATCGCCGTTGATGTTCCAGGCCGGCAGGCCGCTGTCATCGGCCTCGCGCTGGAAAGCCTCGATGTTGTACCAGCCGGCAGTGCCGGTACGATTTTTATTTCCGGGTTTTTCGAAACCGACTCCGATGGTGGCGGCATCCGAAGCAAATGCGGAGACAATCCGCGCCGCCAGGCCGTAGCCGTTGGATGCCCCGATCACCAGCACCTTTTTCGGGCTGTCGATTTTATTGCGGGACGTAACGTAGCGAATCTGAGTGCGCACCTGGGCGGCACAGCCCAGCGGGTGAGCATTAACGCAGATGTTTCTTCGGATACGCGGCTGGATAATCATGGGTGTTTTCCGGAAGGGGTGGCCTGTTTGGTATCTTCAGCAGGGGCGATGCCAAGCCAGCGGTTTTTGATGCCGATGGCGGCATCCATAATATCCCGGTGGATCATATACCCGCTGGGGATCAGCAGCAGGGTGATCCCGGTGGAAAAAAGCACGCCGAAGCCGAGGCTGACCGCCATTGGTATCAGGAACTGGGCCTGCACGCTTTTTTCCAGCAGCATGGGAGTCAATCCTGCAAAGGTGGTCAGCGACGTCAGGATGATGGCCCGAAACCGCAGTGCCCCCGCCTTCTTTACGGCCGTCGCTGCATCCTGGCCCTCTCTGGCCAAGCGGTTGGCGGCGTAGACCAGCACCAGCGAGTCGTTTACCACCACCCCGGCCAGACCCACCATGCCGAAAATACTTAAAATGCTCAGATTGAATCCCATCAGCAAGTGCCCCAGTATGGCGCCGACAAAACCAAAAGGGATGGCCGTCATCACGATAAGGGGCTGGGTGAACGATCGGAAGGGGATGGCCAGCAGGGCGTAGATACCGAACATGGCCAGGGCAAAGCCCTTGTACACGTCGGAAAACGCATCCTTTTGCTGCTTTCCTTCTCCTTCGATGGTGTAGCGCAAGCCGAAGAAATCGCTTTGCAGGTTCGGCAGGTAGTCCTCGGCCAAAGCGGTGCGCACCCGGTTGGCATTGGTGGCGGTTTCGTCTACATCGGCGGTGACCTTGATCACCCGCTGGCGCTGGGCCCGCTCGATGGTAGTGTAACCCTGCTCCATGTTGACCTCCGCCACCTGGCTGAAAGGGACCACGCTGCCGTCTGAGGTTCGAATGCGCATTTCTTCCACGTAACCGAGTGATTTTCGCTCCGATTCCGGGTAGCGGATCATCACCTTGACTTCGTCCTGATCCCTTTGAAGCCGCAGGGCCTCGGCGCCGTAAAATGCATGGCGCACCTGGCGGGCCAGGTCGGTGAGGCTCAGGCCGAGACTGCGGGCGGCCGGTTTGAGTTTGAGCTGCATCTCTTTTTTGCCCGGCAGGTAACTGTCGCCCACGTCAAACACCCCCGGATAGCGCTGCAGCTCGGCTTTCAGCGCATCGGCAGCGGCCAGCAACTGTTCCGGGTCATCGGAAGAAAGATGGACCTCGATGGGATTGCCGGCGCTGTGAATCTCACTGCGAAAGGAAATCGACTGGGCATCCGGCACGGTGCCGATCTCTTTGCGCCAGAGCCGGGATAGCTTGCTGGTGCTGATATTGCGTCGCTCGCTTTCCAACAGGTTGATCCAGACCTGACCCAGATGCCCGCCGGTGCCGATGGTGCCACCGCGTCCCGAGTGCCTGCCGATCAGCGACAGGCTGTATTCCATCAACGGCGGTTCTCC
>JAHEIV010000006.1 GCA_024639205.1 Deltaproteobacteria bacterium
CCGGGTGGCAGCTACAACACCGGCAGTGCCGTTGGTTGTCGTGTGCACGATCGTTTTGCCGGAAAAGTCCACGGATTCGATTTCGGTGGGCGAATTGCCGAAGTCGAATCCGTCCACCTTTTTGCCGGCGCGCTCACCGAGAAGGATGGTCTGCGGGTGTCGCCTTTTCCAGTCAAAGGCCTTTTCGAGCTCCGCAACGAGCAGCATTTTTTCGGCGCCATTGGCGAATGCGTAGCAGGCAACCGAAAAAGCGCGAAACACGTCGATGACAACGGTCAATCCGGTCGCTTCGCGCGCTCCGTCCAGCAGGTGTAATCGGCGGATTTTCATATGATTGTTCTCTACAATGAACCGCCGGTCAGGTCAAACCCGGACCGTTGATTTTAGCCTGATTTGTGGTACCGTAAACAGGCAAGGTTGAACACCAACGAAATGACAAAAATCGATGAGGTGCAAAATGAATCGTCGATGCGCTCGAAGATCCGCTTTGGTTGCGCTGGCTATGCTGTGGCTGGCAGCCTGCAGCCACACACCCGCCTCTTCGCCTGCGGCGGTCGATCTTGATCAGGTAACGTTTCTGTCCGGCTGGACCGGCAGCGGAACGGTCAGCTTTACCAACGGTGAATACCGTGAGCCCGCCGCCCCCGGCTCGGTCTCCGAACTGGTGATCCAGACAAGCGGTGACATTGCCTATGGCGAGCTATACGGCACCCGTTCGGCCGCAGTCGTTCTGGTTACCAATGCCGGCGGAAGCGGCACGTTTTTTGACCTGGCGCTGCTGCGGGAGCAATCCGGGACGTGGGTCAACACCGACGTGGCCGAACTCGGTGACCGGGTGCAGATTCACACCATCGCCATTGAAGACAACGCCATCCGAGTCGACCTGACCACCCACGGCCCCGGCGATCCGATGTGCTGTCCAAGCCTTCGGCAGGAGCGGCTTTTTACCGTGCGAGACGAACGCCTGGCAGAGAGTGGTGCCTCCACCCCGCCGGCAGTTACACTTGCCGGCATTGTCTGGAAATGGCAGCGTTCGCGCTACAGCAACGACACCGAATCGGTGCCGGCAAATCCAGACCACTACACCGTGCAGCTGCTGCCGGAAGGCAATCTCGGCGTAAGGGCCGACTGCAACCGCGCCGGCGGGGTTTACCGCATAAAAGATCAGCAAATCACCGCCGAGATCACCCACAGCACCATGGCAGCCTGCCCGCCGGACTCCCTGGAACGGGTATTCATCAAGGATTTGAACGCCGCATCGATCTATTTCATGCGGGAAGGCACCCTCTATATCGACCTGAAATATGACAGCGGCACGATGGAATTTCTGCCGTGACAGAAACCATCGGGAACGATTTTACCGGACGGCCGGCCAGTGCCCGGGCGATTCCGAGTCGTTGTTTCTCACTGCCGCTCAGCTGTCGGAGAAGCCGGTCATAGTGGGTGGTGCTCTTGCGAAAGGCTTTCGGCAAACCGATGACCTTGTCTTTATCCCGATTTTTCGGCACCGTTTTGAACGTGCGAATCGGTCGCGCAATCTGCCTTCCGATAAAAATAGGACGGATTGAGTGTGGAATCCGGGGTTTGAAAGAAAGCCTGCCGCCGGCGTCAGATGATTTCTGCCAGCGGCACAGCGGTTTCGAACGGCTCGATTACCCCAACGCCGCGGTCTTTTTTGATCACATCGAGGATGCCTGTATCATAACGTGTTAGAGGGTCTCTGCGGGTAACACAACTGGATTTGATCCGGGGCAGAATGGCATCGATCGCCACTCTTCGCGCTTTGCCCGGGTTCTCGGAGTAGAAAGCCTCGAAACCGTTTTCTTTTAGCGCTTGCGCACAGATGTTCGCTCTGTCTCGCCGGTATTTCTTCCAATTATCTCTCAAGCAAGCCATCTTGCCTGCCCGTTGCTTGTAACGGCAATCCATCAGGAAAAGCCGATATTGCACCTGTAGTAAAAGGTTCCGAGCTCCGGTAAATTTACAAAAGTATCGAATTGGGATATACTAAGGTTGTTTTGTTGAGCACCGGGTGGATGAACCACCGCCGCTTTCCAGGGAAATCTCCTGCCTGCCCGGCTTGGCTAAAAGTATTACAATCGCTGGAGAAAAGCAGATAATGAGATCCAGAGCGCTTCTTGCAGTCATACTTTTATTATCGATTATTTTTTTTATTTTTTCCTGTAAAGACAAAGAAGCAAGCGTCAACAAAGAGATCATCGTTCTGATCGAATCTCCGTCCAAGAGCTACTATCAGGAAGGTCAACAGATCGAATTTTCGGGCTCGGGGGCAAACACAGAGGGTGAGGTGACCGGCAGTGACCTGGAGTGGTCCTCGGACATCGACGGTGTAATCGGTACCGGCGTAACATTTACCAGAGGTGATCTTTCACCCGGCGTGCATGAAATCGTGCTATCCGCTGTAAATGCCGATGGCGAGTTTTTTACCGACAACACCACCATCGAAATCTTCAAACGAAGATCGCAGAAAAAAACAGCACAGAAAAAAGAGAGATGGTTTCGCAGAATCACCGATCCGGTGGACGGCGGTTTGTATATCGAAGTGCACGACGGCACTATTGTCGATATGAGCACGGGGTTGATGTGGGAAAAAAGCCCGGATAATGCATTACGGAGTTTTCACGGGTCGGTCGACTATGCAAAAAAATTAAAACTTGGCGGCTACAAAAACTGGAGAGTGCCGTCCATTCAGGAGTTGAGATCGATCAGCAACATCAGCTTCGGCTCAAAATATCGTCGGATGCTGAATCTGAGCGGAAAAGCAGCTGTGCACAGCGCTGCAATCTGCAATGTGTTCGACTCTATGAATGGGCACTTCTGGGCCGTCGATGCATCCAACCCGTATATCGTGATTGCCAGGCGAAAATACGGACATTCGGTTGAGTACCAGTTCAGTTCAGCGGTGAACTACTTTCGCGGAACCTATCGGCCGTATTCCTTTAACAAACCGGGCTATGTGCGATGTGTTCGATACTGCGATCTGAAAAAGTGGAGAAAAATTCTGGCCCGCAAAAAATGATTCAGATCCCCTTGCCACGAATCTTTTCATCGTGTTTCAACCGTTCCTGAATCCCCTTTCCGACCTGGTAGGTGCGGCTGAATTCAGACCAGAATTCTTTGTCCTTTTCTTTCCAATCCGGTCCGAAACGATCGTCGAAATATTCTCCTAGCTTTTCGAACAGCACTTTCCAGGCCGGTCGCCCCTTTTGGTGGGCGCCCAGCAGATCTTCCAGTAGCTCGTCCAGCTCCGACAGCGTTTCTTTGGGCAAGTAAGAAATCGCTCCCTTGCGGATGGATTCCATCAGCGTGTCCGGGTTGACCGCATGCGCGGTTAACATGACGGTCGGAATACCCCGCGACACAGCTTCTTCCAGCAGTTTTAGTCCGTTGACTCCCATGATGTCCAGTATGGCCAGGTCGTATTTGTTCTGCCGGATTTTTTGTGATGCACTTTCATAGTCCCTGGCGGTGTCAAGCATCACATCATCGAGTAAGTCTTCGATGGTCTCCAGAATGTCCTCTTCATCATCCACAGCCAGTATCTGTTTGCCTTTCAGTACCGATTCCGTATTCGTCATGGCAACTCCTTTTTAGCCGATTACTCCTTGCCGGAACTCAGCGACATCGGCAGGCGCATACGAAACGCAGCGCCCCCCTCTTTTGGTGTCTCCAGCTCGATTTCCCCTCCCAGGCATCTGGCGATAATTCTCGCTCCAGCCAGCCCCAAACCGTGACCGTTGCGCATTGACAAGCTGCACTCCTTTCCCTGGGCGTAACGCTGGAAGATCAATTCACGCTCATTCGGATCAACACCGGGCCCATCATCACTTACTTCAACACAGAGTTGATCCGACAACCGGTAAATGCGGATATCGATCCTATGCTGGCGGTGATGGATCGCATTTTTGATGAGATTGCCGACAATCTGTTTAAACTTGATTTCGTCCTGAAACAGTTCCAATTCGGCCACATCCGGTGAAATATCGAGAAAGATACCGTTTGCTTCCAGAATTTGCGGCGTGAACCGGTCGACTTTCTCACTGTGACCTTCGGTGGCGGCCGCTTTGCTGACGGTCTCCAGTGCGTCCAAAACAGCTGCGCAGACGGATTGGGCCGGTCGAAATAGGCGACATACGAAGCAGCCGGTTTCGGAGCGTCCGATCTCAAGCAAACCGTTGAGCATTTGTCGTGCCTTGTGCGTGTTGCGCAAAGCCCTTCGGACAGTCTTTTCCTGGCGAGCAGTAAGAGGTCCGAATTTTTCGCGTTTTTCCAAAATGGTGCGCAGACCGGTTTCGATAACGGCAATCGGATCTTTCAGCTCGTGGATGAGAAATTCAATCTCCACATCCCGGAAAAATCCCTCATTGTTTTCCGTTGGTTGCCGCTCATTGATCGGTTCGTTATTTCTTGCCATTGCAAAGTCCCGGACAGGTTCCGCTCGTAATTAGATGAATCGTTTTCAGACGGCCTGATGGAAAATTATAAAAATTGCGAATAACCGCCGCGTTACCCATAACGCGGTGGATTATGTCCGATGGACATTATATCGTCCTCTCCGCTGCCGGAAGGAACTGGACCGTAACGGTTGTGCCACCCGATTTCAGACAATCCTGATTGGTGCTGCAGTGCAAGCAGTTTTCGGTGTCACCCGGGCAGGCATCCCCATCCCGCGGGATGTGCCGGCAGCGCTCGGATTTGAGTCGTATTTTGAAGTGGTACCGCTCAGAAAAAATCTTCATTCGTAGCAGGTCGAACCCCCGTCCGCCGGCATTGAAATCAAACGACTGGCGGGTTGCGTATTGCAGGGTGTCGGCCGTGGTAAAAAAATCTTCAAAAATCAGTCGCTGATTTTCTTCCGTTATACCGACACCAAAATCCGTAACGACCAGTTTCGGCCCACCTTCGCCGTTGAGGACCGACACTTCTATCCGACTGCCGTCAGGGGTGTTTTCCACGGCGTTGCGGATCAAGCCGCGGGTGATTTTGGTGAGTACCTCCGCTGGGATGAATATGCTTTCCGTTTGCTCCGCCTGAAACCCGAAGTCAATTCTACGGTGTGCGAACTCCTGCCGTAATTTCTTTATCATATTTTCCACGAACGGACCCGGGTCGATAATTTCCGGCATTGCGGTGCGCAGCCCGAAGGTACTGTCGATCTGCCTGCGAATACGTTCCACCACCGCTTCGTCTTCGGTTTCGGCGGCAACCAGGGCTTCCAGTTCGTCCGCACAGGCATCCAGCATGATAGAAAGCATAGCGCTGCTGCGATAATCTCGCTCCCGCAGGATATCTTCGATCTCGTACTGCATGTCCAGCAAACGCTGCAGGTTGCGCCGGCTGCGTCCCAGAACTCGCTGGACCGCCGTGTTATCCGAGTCGGCAAGCTTGTTTTCCAGCAGTGCCAAAGAGGCCGACAAGACCGAAATCGGCGTTTTCAGTTCGTGGGACAGCCGGTGGATGACCTGGTCCTTCGCTCGGTTGAGGCTTTTGACTTCCTCGTAAGATTTCTTCAGTTCTTCATTGATTCTGGCATTTTCGATCGGCAGCGCGACGATACTCGCAAAGGTGCTGAGCAGATCGGCATCCGCCTGATCAAACTCGCCCTGCTTTTTGTTCACTGCGCAGAGCACGCCGATCATGCGGTTCTCGGTGCGCATCGGTACCTGTATCATGTTGCGGGTTTTCTGCCCGGTCTGCTTGTCCACGCTGTTATAGGAATACGGGCTGTCGTAGTAATCGGGCACGATCATCGGCTCGCCGGTGCGATACACCTCCCCGGCTACGCCTTTTTCCATCGGGAACCGGGTCTCTTTGTATTTTTTCTCCGCTTCCACGTCTTCATAGGAGGCAGCCCGGAAGAAAAATTCTTTCTTGTCCTCATCGATGAGGATCACCAGAGCCCCCTCGGCAGTTATCAGGTCCTGAACCTCTCGCGTGATGATATCCAGCCGCTGATCCAATCCCCGAAACTGGTAAAGAGCCTTGGCGATACGAAACAGTGCCTCATTGATGCGCGCCGATCTTTTTTCAGTGGAAACATCCCGAAGCGTGACGACCTGCCCGGCCGGTTGATCGTCTTCATCGTAAAAGATCGCTCCGTCGATCACGATGTCCAGCAATCGTCCGTCCCGGGTCAATCGCTTGGTTTCGAATCCATGCAGCGTCTTGTCCCGCAGCAGGCGCTCAACACCTTTTTTTGTCTGCTGCTTGTGAGAGTCGGGTATAAAAGGAATCCGCTTTCCCTCGAGTTCCCGCAGGTTCCATCCGAAAACTTTTTCAAATGCCGGATTCAGGTAAGTGACCGTACCATCGAGGTTAAAAACGAACACCGGATCTGGCAGAAAATTCAAAAACGCCCGATAGCGCTGTTCGGCCTTACGGCTGGCTACATACTGACATTGGGCAAGCTGTTCGGACTCCAGCACCTTGCATTGTGCCTGGTACTTTTCAGTGATATCCCGGGCGATGCCGCGAAATCCGGTCTTCTTACCGGCCTCGTCCAGAATCAAGTTGGCGGACAGCTCGATGATGCGGGTTTGTCCATCCTTGCGGAGAATTTCCCATACGATATCGGCAATTCCCCTCCCGGTTCTATAGATCCGATTAAAGCGTTGGAACGCTGACTCGGCATTTTTTTTGTCCATGAACTCTCGGAAATTACGCCCTACAATTTCCTCGCGAGGGTATCCGAACAAACGACAGAGGGCATCGTTGAAGTAGAGGAAGCTGCCCTGCAGGTCGGTTTCGTAAAAGGCATCGGCAACGTCCTCAAAAAAAGCCCGGTAGCGATCTTGTTGAACCTTGTCGTCCGCTGCTTGCTGCGCGTGTTCCCGCTTTCGGGATGTGGCACTTGATTTGGCCATGGGAAATTTTAACAAACGTTCGAATTGGTTTCCAGTATACCGAACGCCTCTGAGTCGAGCAGCCTGTAATCATTTGATTTCAGAATTTCAACTGCCTGATCATTATCGCTGAATCGAAATATCATCACGGCTTTGCCGGATGAAAAACCGATGAATGCATACATCATGATCACGTTGATGTCGGCATCCCGTAACGGTTTCAGCAACTTGGCAAGGCTGCCCGGGACATCCTCTATTTCGACGGCGACCACCTCGTTAACGAATGCGGACACCTCCATTTTCATCAGGATCTGCCGGGCCTTGGCCACATTGGAGACCAGCAGCCGCAGCTGGCCAAAGGCTCCCGTATCGACTAGATTGAGTGCCCGGAGATTGATGCCGGCCCCTCCCAAGGCCTCTGCCACCTCCAGCAACCGACCCGGGGAATTCTCAATGGATACAACGATCTGCTTCAATTTCATGATGACCTCCTATGATCATTACACGTCATAACAGTGACTCCAACGAATAGCGCCCGGTCATTTTGCTGCAAAAGATACAGGCAATCCATCATGCGGGTCGCTCGATTCATGCCGTTGTTGGCGTGGTTGCCGACCCAGGCGATTTGCGGCACTACAGCTGTTACAAACACGATGCTGTGAAGAGACTATCGAGAGCTTTAGCGCCTTTCCTTGAAGATTCTGGTTCTTGCGTCCCTCCATCATTGGTCTGTTGTCCGCCGCCCACAAAGTTACACACTTTATTTTCGAATTCAAGGGAAGCACGACCCAGCGAGGAGAAGCAGATCCAGCGAAGATTGACAGCAAGGCTCATTCTGTCTTCAGCGTTTCCTTCACAAACAGGCTGAACACGAATGCAATCACCCCGGAGACAAAGAGCACAAGGAAAGCTTTGCGGTAACCCATCAGTGTGAAGCCGGCATCCACTCGACCATAATGCTCCAGCACATAGCCGATTACGGGTTGAAACACCGCTCCACCCGCAAAGGGAAACAGGTTCACGATTCCGGTCGCGGTGCCGGCCATTTGCACCGGGAAGAGCTCTTTGTTGGCGGTAAAGGCAATTACTACCACCGCACTAGAAAATATACCCAACCCCAGGCAAAGCAGGTAAAGCCCGGTCCGGGAAATGCCATCTGTCTGAAAGGCCAGAAAGGCGGTAATCACTAAAGTGATGAAACTCGACAGGATGATAACCGGCTTGCGCCCCCGCAGTAGGCTGTTGGATGCCCAGCTCAGGGTCGGACTGCCGATGATCATTCCGATGGCCAGCATAGAAAGAATTCGGGCAGCCTCGGTTTTGTCTAAACCGTAAACGTGGGCCAGGTAGGGTCCACCCCAGAGCCCGCCGAAAGAAAAAAAGATGCCACACTCAAAAAAGAACCAGCCGGCCAGGGGCCAGAAATGTTTGTGGGTCAAAACCCTGCGCACACCCTCCATCAGGCCGATCGGGGTAGCAGCCGATTGCGGTTGACCGGCCGGAGAAGGCCATCCCGCGTCTGACGGCCGGTTGCGGACAAAAAGATAGACCAGCACCGCCAGCGCCAGCGTAAAGATGCCGACAGCCACAAAGGACATTCGCCAGCCGATCCAGCCGCTGAGCGCAGCCAGCGGTGTTGCGGCGGTCAGAGAACCGACTCCTCCCAGGGCCATGAGAATTCCGGTCATCACGGCAAACTCGCGGGCATGAAACCACTCGGCCAGAATTTTCAGCGTTGGGACGAAGAGCATGGCCACCCCCAGCCCTACCAGGGTGCGGCCGACAATGGCCCACGAGACCGACGGGGCCAGCCCCAGGAGCACAGAACCGGCGAAAGCGACGATAAAAAATAACGTGATGGTCTTGCGCGGACCCCAGGAGTCGGACAGCAACCCGGCCGGCAGCTGCATAAGGGCATACGGATAAAAATAGGCGGCTCCGAGCAGTCCGGTGATGGCACCGGAAGTGCGGAGATCGCGCATCATATCCACGGCCAGAACCGCCGGGCAGAGGCGGTGGAAGTATACCAGTATGTAGCCGCACGCGAGTATGCTGAATATCAGCCAGCGATAACGCTTGGCTTTTAGGAGGGCCTGCTCTGTCACGGGATCTCCGTCGTCCATGCGGATTTCAGGTGTACCGACCGGTGTTGCGGTTTATCGCCTGAATCCCATGATATCCGGCAGCCAGAGAACAGCGTCTGGCATATAGGTCATAAAAAACAACACCGCCATCTGAATGAGAATAAACGGGATGACGGCCTTGGACACGTAAATTATATCGCGGTTGGAAATCGCCCCGGTGATGTAAAGGCTCACTCCCATGGGCGGTGTGCAATAGCCGATCGCCAGGTTCACGGTCATAATCAGTCCAAAATGCATCCAGTCGATGTTAAAGGCGTCCAGCATGGGCAAAAATACGGGCCCGAGAATCATGGTAGCGGAAATAATGTCCATGAACATCCCGACAATCAGCAGCAAGATGTTCATCGCCAGCAAAAACACCATCGGGTTTGTGACCGTAGCCAGCACTGCCTCGGTAATTCGGCCGGGGATATCTTCGAGGGTCAACAGGCGGCCAAAACAGCTGGCACCGGCCACGATGATCAGCAGCGTGGCCGAAGTGACCGCAGAGCTGACCGTGATCTTTTTGACGGCCCCGAATTTGATCGACTTGTGAATAAACAGCTCCACAATAAACGCATAGACACAGGCCACCACTGCTGCCTCATTGGCGGTGAAAGCCCCGGAGAAGATCCCGCCGAATATGATAGCGGGAAGCAGTAGCGACCAGATCCCTTCTTTGAGTATTGTCAAAACCTCACGGGGACTCGGCACCGGTTTGCGCACGATTTCGGTCTTCTTACGAAAAAAGAAAAAGGTGTACAGACAGACACCGAAAATGATGAGCAGGCCGGGAAGAAAGCCGGTCAGAAAAAGCCCTTCGAGAGAAACATTGCTGATCATACTGTACAGGATCATCCCGATGCTCGGAGGGATGATCACACCCAGGTTGGGTGAAGTGGTCATCAGCCCGAGGGTGTATCTCTCCGGATAACCGTTGTCCATCAACGCCGGAATCATAAACCCGCCCAGCGCGACGACTGTGGCGACAGTGGATCCGGAGATAGCACCGAACAGGCCGCAGGCGATGACTCCGGCCATGCCCAGTCCACCCGGCAGCCAGCTCACCATCGCATTGGCCACTTTGATCAACCGATCGACGATGGACCCGGCTGTCATGATGTTGCCGCACAGAATAAAAAAGAGCACCACCACCAGTGCAAAATTGTCCATGCTTCGCAGCAGGGTTTGCACCAGCAGCATCAGCGGCAGATCGGTAAACAGCAAAAACCCCAGAACAGCGGTGAAAAAAAGGCACATGAACACAGGGATATAAGTGGCCATACAGCCCAGCAGGATCAACAGGATGACGATGTGACTGGTTTCCATTGCGCCTCTCTTTTGCTTTCGCTGGGAACCTCAGGAAGCTGTTTTTTTACCCGACTCACCGCGCAGGTCCGATATGTCCTGGTATAACACCTGTATCGTGCGGATGAACATCATCCCACCCATCAGCGGCAGGATCGAAAAAATGTACACCAGGGGGATCTGTAAAATGATGGTCTTCTGTTCTGTCTGGACCTGCAGGAGCGCCATTTTCCAGCCGAAATACAGTACGATGAGTGAAAAAACGAGTGTAACGAAGTTGCTGAAAAACGTCAGGGGCACCTTCAGCTTGGGCATCAGCTGAACGGATGCATCGATTTTGATCATCGATCGAGCCTTCACAGCCGCACTGCAACCGATGAGCGTCGTGTAGATGATGACCTCGCGCACCAGCTCCTCGGACCACGCCAGGGTATAGTTGAACACGTAACGGAGAAAGACGTTGACGAACAGTGAAATCAATGCCACGAACACGGAGAGAAAAAGCGTCCACTCCTCGAAAAAGCTCAGTATCTTGTCGAGTCCGTCCAGGATCTTTCCAACCATATGTCTTCACCCCAATTGTCGTCTCGGTTCTGCTGTCCGTTGAACAAAACCACGGGTTGTAACTACCGCATCCGTTCCGGTGTCACCGACTTCATACCCGCTGTGGGCCGTTGGATGCAAGCGAAAAATAAAAGGGGCCCACCTGGAGCCCCTTTTATCAGCTTCAATTGAAGATTATGGTCTTTGATATCCCATGAAATCCTGCACCTCCAGTAAATAATCCGCCGGGCGGTAGGTATCGCCGGCCCGGAGCTTGTTGATCTCCGGTGCGAATTTCCGGTGGGCGATGTCGCCCTTCTTTCGCAGGATTTCCATTTCCGCATTCGGCAGTTTGAAAAACTGGATGCCGTTTTTGGAGGACTTCATGATTTGCTCAGCTTCCTGGCCCACGGTTTGGGCGCGGATATTGGCACACACTTCATTGAGCGTACTCTTAAAGGTAGACTGCAGGTCGGCCGGCAGGCTGCTGAACCAGGCCTTGTTAAAAATCCAGATAAACAGACCCTGGGCGTAATCGATATAGGTGTAGTACTTGGCAACCTCGAATTTCTTGGTGATGCTGCACACCATCGGCGTGTGGTCGAGACCGTCGATGACACCCTGCTTCAGGGCCACCGGCACATCCGGCCAGGGCATGGCCACCGGGTTGATGCCCCATTCGCGGTACACCAGTTGATTGACCGGCGCTTCGGCGGTACGGAATTTGAGCTTCTTTGCATCCGCGATCGAGCGAACCGGGGTGGTGGTTGCCCAGCCGTAGTTGCCATAACCGGTGATATCGATGCCGATGATGCCCTGGTGGTCCATCGCCATCATGAAGTGATCGAAGAGCTGGCCGCTGCCGGCGAACTTGTCGAGCTTGTCAAAGGAATTGATCAGAAACGGCAGATTGACCAGACCGAAGCGGGGACCGAGGTTGACCGCCGCAACCGAGCTGACGCCCATCCCCTGAATGGCGCCCATCTGAAGCTGGTTGAGCACTTCGACCTCGCCGCCGAGCATGGAGAACGGCTTGTAGTCAATGTAGATCTGGCCGTTGCTGCGCTCCCAGAGCAGATCACGGAAGGCAAATCCGGTATAAACCCCCTTGAGAACAGGATGGGATACGTTGGATACAATGCATCTGTACTTCGCCCCGGACGGATCAAAGGCGGGTTTCCAGGCATCCAGGGACGGCCCTTTTGCCATGGCGGGGGTCAATATCAGCCCGCATGCGATAATACCTATTCCCACAATGATCGCCATTTTTTTGAGTGTCATTTACGCCTCCTTTTTCCTGCTGAACCTCCATCGTTAGATAAAACACTAAACAGGATTCATTTGCCAAAGACTATTTAAAAGCTATATTGCAGCTACATAATTTTTTGTCAACAAAAAAGTGAGAGCAGCTGAACGGTCTCACCGGCACTTTATTTGAGCAAAAGTGAATCTCCGTTACGGTATCTGAAATCACAAAAACCGGCCGATCCAGGCATTTGACTGCCGGACGGATACCGTCCGCGACACCCGGTCGCATTGGCTCAACCGCTGGAGCTGTCAAGCCGCAACTCTATTTACTTTTGCTCGATTTCAGGCTATGATCTTTCGGTGAGTTTTTTGTTAACCCTTTAAAATCACACGATATTGGATCATCTGTTATATGACACCCCAGGAAAAAGAGACGCTTGCCGCATTTAATAATCGGCTGGCAAAACCAGTCGACATCCGGCTGTTTCTGTCCGATGATCCCAGGGGCAGAGACCTGCAGGCGTTTTGCCGAGAACTGAGCGAGGTTGCACCCCATATCAGAACGGTTGAAGACCCGGATGAAACCGGCCCACTGCCGGCAATACGGATCGGGGAGCGGTTGCGCTACCGGGGTGTCCCCGTCGGCAAAGAATTAGAGCCGTTTTTGGAGGCGCTTGCCTTACTGGATGGGAATCATTGGGCGGCACTGCCTTCTCTTCCCGAGGAGCTAAATGCACTCGAAGCGCCGGCCGACCTGCAGATTTTCGTCAGCTCTTTTTGCGGGTTCTGTCCGTCAGTCGTACGCCGGCTATTGCCGCTTCCTTTTGTCGCCACTTCCATTTACCTGACCGTAATCGACGGAACCCTGTTCCCCGAAATCGCCGCAGCGCACAATATCAAGTCTGTACCCACGCTGGTGTTGGATGATCATCTTCGCTGGACCGGAATGGTGGACATTCATGAACTTGGACGGGCTGTCGTCAATCGGGATCCGGCCCTGCTCAGCAGTGAAACCCTCGGTCGTATCCTGCAGGCAGAAGGCGGTGCATACGAACTGGCCGAGATGATGCACCGATATGGAAAAGTGTTTCCGGCTTTCGCAGACCTTCTGTCCGATGAACGGTTCACCATGCGACTGGCGGCCATGGTGACCATTGAGGATCTGATGGGCCGTGACGGAAAGCTTGCCCTGCAGGTGGTCCGGCCAATGCTGGACCGATACGCCAAATCAGCCGATGCGGTGAAAGGAGATTTTCTTTACCTTTTCGGCGAACTCAAGGCGACAGAATCCTTATCGCTGCTGCAGCAGGCTTCAGCCGAAGATCCAAATGAGGAAATCAAGGAGGCGGCTGCCGAGGCGCTGGAAAAGATCGCTTCGGATCGACAACTTCAATAATCGTTACCAGCATTCAATATCCGGAATTCATCCAGTGCTGGGTCATCCGGATGCTGGTTCCCGGCTTCCTGATTTTCGGTTTTCTGCGCGAAGAGCGACTGAGAAAGAAGGAGCATCGATAACCGGCCGATCGGTTCCGGCACGAAAGGCGGTTGCACGGCAGCCGGTATCTCTTTGCGTTTCAGACACTCGAATAACACACAGAAACCGACTACCTTCTGATCGCAAATGGCCGATATCAAAACCATAATGGAGATCGTGCGCCACAACGAAGAAATTGCCCGCAAATTCTTCGCAATTGAAAAGCGCATCCTCTCCATCCTGAATTTTACGGACCTGTTTGAGGTCCTGCTGACGGAAATCCGCAACGAGTTCGGTATTCCGTATACCTGGATCTCTTTGATCGACAACAGTGATCTATCCGGATTCATCCAGGAGCTGGAAGCATCAGAATCCTTGAAACCGCTGCTGAACGTAATCGACAAGGACAGTTTTAACTCACTGGTGGGAACGCGCACCTCTCCTTTGCTGGTCAACCACAACTTGAAGCCGTACTTTCGCCTGCTTCCGAAAAATCGCAAGTATTTCGTTAAGTCAATGGCCATTGCACCGATATCTCTGGACGGGCAGTTGATCGGCAGCTTGAACCAGGCAGACATAACCGTCAAACGCTTTCAGCCGGGTATCGACACAAGTTTGCTGGAGCAACTCGCCGTGAAAGTCTCCTTGTGCCTCTCCAACGTGACCGCCCACGAGAAGCTGCGCTATCTGGCCTACCATGACCCCTTGACCGGTCTTCTCAACCGCAGGGTGATGGAATCGGTGCTGGAAAGAGAATTCTTCCGATATCAGCGCTATCGCAAAAGCCTCTCGGTGGTGTTCGTGGATCTGGATCACTTCAAGCATGTAAACGATGCCCACGGGCACGATCGGGGTGACGACCTGCTCAAATACGTAGCGCGGATTCTGATGGAGTTGAGCCGCAACACCGATGTGGTGGCCCGATATGCCGGGGACGAATTCGTGATGATCCTGCCGGAAACCGACCGGCAAAACGCCGCAAGATTAATGGAGCGCATCCATCACCACTTCAACCACAACTCGCTGCGCACCAGGGGAGTAACGATCCCGGTTGCCATCAGCTATGGAGTTGCCAGCACAGATGATCGAAAAATCGACAACCCCCGGGCGCTTATCAAGCAGGCCGACGAGGCTCTGTACATCGCCAAAAAGGCGCTCAAGTCAGCGCCACCGGCACCCCATCCGGCCGATCCGGTGAATCCGGGCGACGGGAAACTCATCGGCCTCTCGCGCGGTAAAAACAAGCAGTAGCCTGTTTATTCCGCCCAGACGCTTTCATTCGTTTGCGATGAAGCATTGCAAAACGGAAACCACCGATCCCATCAGCAAACCCTGCAATGGTTGTTGCACCGTCAATTTTTGGTTGCCGGTTGCCGTGTAAGGCTCTGGGCGGGATTGAGCCGCTATGGACCATCAGCAGTCAACCAATGTTGCATCCTTTGGAAGTGAAAGCGGACCGTCATCCACCGCAGACGCGGATTATCCGTTTGGCCGCAACTTCGCATCGCCGGCGATAATCCGATTTATCCATTTGAAATAATACGTAAAAAGTATCTCCGCAATCTCAAACCGATGGCTTCCAACAGGATGGCCGGTTGTGTTTCCGGCACGCCCCTTGCAGGTTTATCAGGGAAAATCGATACCCTCCCGGTATGCCGAAAAGCGCAACGTCGACAGCCTTCCGGCTCTCGCAGAACCCGCTGTCTGGTCGCACAATGTTGCCGGTTTCATGCACCAGCTCAACAGAATAAAATCATTGACAATTTCAGACGAGTCCCATTAGGATGACTTCAAAACCAGCTCCCCACGATCCTATATTCTCTGTCAAGCAGCTCTCTCATTCACCGGCAGAATACCAGCCGCCGGCGATTCCTGCTTTCTGCATCGTTCGCGTTGAACCGGCATCCTTCGATCGTCGTGCATCGCTTTTCCAACCACAAACAAAGGGGGTGGCATCATGACCTACACGCTTCGGATGTGTGCCGTCGTCTGCATCGCTCTGATTGCGGCAGCATGTGTGACCGACAAACAGTACAACCGGGCTATTTTCAAGGTTGAAGCTGCCTGGAAGGAAGCGAACGAGCAAATCCTGGCGACCGAGGGAAAACGCCGATTTACCGCCACGAAGCAACAGTGCTTTTTAGCGGGTCAGATGACTGCAGGCCGCCTCGGAATGGTTGTCGAACAGCAATCTTTTGATACGGGGTTTCTGTTCGTATCCGGCGCGGCGCCGACCCCGCTGACAATGGAGGAATGGGCCCTGGTCCAGCAGGCCGAAACAGATAATTTACGATCTCTCATTTTGGATGACCTTGGAGTGGTTAGCTGGTTGGTGACCCTCGATCCTTCCGGCAAGGACGTGCTGGCGAACATCTTCATCAGCGAGAAAGATGACGGCATGGAAGTCTCCGTCGGGTTGCGCTTAAGAAGCACCGGCAGCAAATCCGGCAAAAAGAAACGCCTGCAGCCGCCGCCGACCGCTATGCAGATCGGGTTAAGCAAGTTCTGGGCGGCATTCGAGATGGAACTGGCAGCTGTTCTCAGCAAATACGGTGATTCCATGCCGGTGACCGCATCGACCCAACCGACCCATAAGTCCGAGATACCCGCAACAGCTGTGGTACCCCCTGCCGTAAAACCCGCAGGCAACCCGGACGCAGTGGCGGTCATCATTGGAAACCGCAACTACGGCGGACGCGCTCCTTCGGTCGAGTTTGCCCACAACGACGCCGATGCCATGCAGCGGTATTTCGTTGAATTTCTCGGCGTCAGCAAAAGAAATGTCATCGAGCTGCGTGACGCCAAACTGGCCGAGATGGAATCCGTGCTCGGCAATCCCCGAACCCACCAGGGTAAACTCTGGCGATGGGTGCGCCCCAAGGACTCGGATGTGTTCTTCTTTTACTCCGGGCATGGTATGCCGGGCTTGAAGGACGGCCGACGATATCTTTTGCCGGTGGACGGGAATCCAGATACACCGGAGCTCCAGGGATACGCTCTGGAAGTGCTCTATAGAAACCTGGATAAATTGGATGCACGATCTGTTACGGTGTTCATCGATGCCTGTTTTTCAGGGGAAAGCCCCCGTGGGCCGTTAACCCGCAAGGCTTCGGGTATCCGTGTGGTCCCCAAGGAAGAGCCAATGGTGACCTTTACCGTCCTCTCGGCAGCCAGTAGCGAGCAGATCGCCAGCTGGGACGAGCAGGCCAATCATGGCCTGTTTACCAAACATCTTCTCGATGCACTTTCCGGTGCTGCCGACGGGAAGCGCTATGGGAAACCTGACGGTCGCATCACGTTGAGTGAGATAAAGAGCTATCTGGACCGCGAAATGACCTATGCAGCCAGACGCCAGTATGGCAGAATGCAGGAAGCTACGGCTATCGGGGATTCCGAAAAGGTGATTGTGACATTGGGCCGGTAACAGATCAAATCGGCTGAACGCACCGCCGGTGGAAAAGCGGTAGCGGGATCGAATTGAAATACCCGGTTTCGACGCCGTGCGGTTCGCCCTGTTATTGTCAACATCTGAAGGAGACCAATAAATGCCAATCTACATCACTTTGGCCCGTTTTACGCAAAGGGGGATAGAACGCATCAAGGAAGGTCCGGACCGGCTGGACGAAGCCAAAAAGGAATTCAGATCTTTGGGAGCCGAAATCAAGGAATTCTACCTGGTGATGGGACAATATGACATGGTCGTGGTGGTCGAGGCTCCGGGCGATGAGACGATTGCAAAGCTGGCTTTGGCTATCGGCGAACGAGGCACCTCCCGAACGGTGACCTTTCGCACCTTCACGGAGGCTGAATATCGAAAGATCATCGGTGAGTTGCCTTGAAAACAAGGGAAAGGTCGAACCAGGATTTGATACGCTCGATTGGGGGAAGTCTCTTCACCTGCGGGTACAGATCGGTTATCAATAAGAACCCATCAAAAAAACAGGGAGATTCAGGGCAAGGCATGGGGTGTCGAAAAAGCGGAGCATAAGAGGATATACAGGGCAGTATGTGAGCATTTTGAGACCACCGGCAACACTGCCCTGGGCCTCCATATGCATTTTTGAGATAGGTTCTTGATTTAATCCTACGGAAAGGATATCGTAATATCAATCAATTCAGTTTCGTCTTGAATTGACGAGACAGTTTCGTTCTGAAGGACATTCCATTTGCCACCGTGGCGTCCACCAGATTGAGACTTTGAGAATTTCAGGAAAGGAGGATGTTCGCATGGCCAGTGGGACTGTTAAGTGGTTCAGTGACCGTAAAGGCTTCGGGTTCATTGAGCAGGAAGATGGACCGGATGTTTTTGTTCATCATTCGGCGATCAATGCTGAAGGGTTCAAATCACTCAATGAAGGCGACCGGGTTACCTTTGATATCGAGCAGGGGACAAAAGGTCCTGCCGCAGTAAATGTCACCGTGATTTAGTTACATGTCATCGCTAAAAGGGTATTCTTTCGCATCGTGAGGGGATGCCCTTTTGCTTGCCCTGCGCAATGCCCGCGTTATTTAATTTTTCAGGTTAATAACCGTTACCTGATTCCATTTCACCTTGTTTCGTCGCATCAACCACCACGAGACCCGGGGAGGTAACCAGTTGGCACGATCAAATTATCAATTTAAAAAACGTCAAAAAGAATTGCAACGGAAGAAAAAGAAAGAGGAAAAAAGACAGCGCAAACTGGATAGAAACGCTGCAAAGTCAATAGATGGTGAAGATCTGTCTGCAGAAGGCGATGCGGAGGGTGAAGCAGAATATGACGAGGATCAATGAGCAAGGACACTTCGTGTTTATAGATAGAGATATAAGGCAGAGCCAACGCTGCGGCCTGTCTTGAAAATAGTGGATCGGTGTGCGCGGTTTCGCCATAGAGCCGGATTTCTCATTACCCTCTGGGAAAATTGAGTTCGGCGAAGCGAATCACGGCAGGCGGCGAAAAAGTGGAGCATAAGAGAATACACGGCGGCTTGTATTCAGGTTCGGGGTTCGGCCCCGCCGAACCTGTCGATTCGACCCGCTGCACAGCACAGAATTCTCGGACGCATGTTTGCGTTACGGTCTGACAACAAAGCCCCGCCTGGAGAGAGCGGAGCTTTTCAATGTAAGGAGGGGCTGCAACAGGGGTGTTATTCTTCTCCGCTTTCTTCCTTTTTCTTGGAAGAGGAAGCTGGTTTCTTCCTTGTGGCCGGCTTTTTCCCCGCAGGTCCGGTTTTTGAGGCCGGTGAAGTCTTTTTCGCTGTGGTGGCGGTCTTTTTGGTAACCTTTTCTTCAACGGTCGGCGTTTTTTCTTCCGCAGCCTTCGTTAAGGGTTTTCTTTTAGGCGCAGCCTTTTTTACGGCCGGCTTTTTCTCCCCAGCTATTTTCTCTTTCGGCTTGGCGGCTTTCTTTACCGG
>JAHEIV010000249.1 GCA_024639205.1 Deltaproteobacteria bacterium
TCTTGACCTATTTGTTCATGGAAATGATTGCCATGCCGCTGCTGGACGGATCGGCTGTCCGTCCGAAGTGATTTTTTTTCGGTAACGTCCCGCCATCGCAGGATCCTCGGCGGGCTCACGGCGGCGGTGCGTCTCACCACGCGTTTGGCCGCATAAACCGGCTGCTGATCGTTGCCCCGGCAGCCGGCCTGCCCTGCTCAACTTTTTCTCCCGGACCTCATTTCATAAAGTCTTTGAACGCCGGGTTCTGGAGCAGCTTTTCGATGGTTTGCCGGTGTCGCTGAAGCTCCTCGGGGTCGCGAAACAAGAGGTGCAGCTCGTAGGCGGCTGCCTCGAAATGGGCCGGTGGCGTAAGCCGGGCATTCGAGCCGAGTTGAAGGGTTTGCACCAGTTCCTCGAAGCGGCGTGTTGTGCGGGTTATCTGCGGGAATCGACGCTTTCTCAGGTGGGTGACCAGTTGTCGGTATTTGTGGGCCGCCTGCGTGTCAGGCGGCGCCAGGATTTCCCGGATATCCGGTTCAAACAGAAGGGCAGCAGCGCTTTGATCCTCGCGGACGGCAATTTCGGCAACCAGCGTCAGCAGCTCCCGCTGCCGATTGAGTCCCACCCGCAGTTCACGAAAGATCCGGATCCACTCGTCGGCCATCGACTCTTCCAGGTCCCCCAGCGTAAGAGCCATGGAAAGAGCGATCACTTCGTCGAGGACCGCTTTTTGGATCGAATCCGAAAGGGTTGCCAGGCGCAAGAGCTTCTGAAGCAGGTCCGGATTGTCCGGCAGCTTCAAATTCGCGGCCGCAACGGCCAGTTCTCCCAAGGCAGCATGGCAGCTAGACAGCAGCGTAAGTGACCGTGCGATTTCGATTTGATTCAGGGGTCTTTGCAGGGAGTTGTCGGCTATGGCCAGCTCAATCCGCACGTGCTCCGCTGCATCGGAAGGCAGCACTTTCGCAGAAACGTTGGTGAGTCGAGCGGCCCGACAGGCCGCGATGCGACGAAAACCGGCAATGATCAGCCACCGGTCGCCGAGCGGCTGCAATATCGGAGCATGGACGATGCCGAGGTGAGTGATGGAAGAAATCAGATCTTCGATGCCGCTGCGGGTGGTGATTTTGTAAGTCGCGTCGTCAAGATGGATGTGCTCCAGCGGAACGACCTGTTCATGCAAACGCATATTCATTGCCGGTCAGCCGGGTAAGCGCTTCCAGGTATTTCATGCGGGTGTTGTCAATGACATCGTCCGGAAGTGCCGGAGCCGGAGGTGTTTGGTCCCATTGAATCGAAATCAGATAATCTCGAAGATATTGTTTGTCGTAGCTTTTCTGCGAGCCGCCGGGGTGGTAGGTGGTCTGTGGCCAGAATCGGGATGAATCCGGTGTCAGCACTTCGTCGATCAAGATCAAATCCTGTCCGTCAAAACCAAATTCGAATTTGGTGTCCGCAATAATGATGCCGCGTCTCTCGGCGAGCTGCGCGCCTTTGCCGTAGATCGTCAAGCTGAGCTCTTTGACTGTCTCTGCAGCTTGTTTTCCAATGCGAAGAACCGTTTCTTCGAAGTCGATGTTGATATCGTGCATCCCGATCTCTTCTTTGGTTGACGGGGTGAAAATCGGTTGGGGAAGTTTCTCCGATTCGACCAGGCCTTCGGGCAGCTCGATTCCGCACACCCTGCCCGACTCCTGGTAAGACTTCCAACCGGAACCGGAAATATAGCCGCGCACCACACACTCTATGGGAAGCGGTTGCGCTTTTTTTACCAGCATGCTTCGGTCGCGCAGTACATCAGCGTAAGGTCTGCAGCTTTCGGGGTATTCGTCCACCTCTGCGCTGATGAGGTGGTTGCCCAGCAGCGGGCGCATTTCCTTAAACCAGAACAAAGAGATCTGGGTGAGGATTTTTCCCTTGTCCGGTATCGGGTTGGGCATCACGACGTCAAATGCGGAAATCCGATCGGTTGCCACCATCAACAGGCAATCGCCCAGATCATAAAGGTCCCTGACCTTGCCCCTTTTGAGAAGCTGCAAATCCGGAAAATCGGTCTGCAATACCGGTGTGCTCATGGCTGCCTTTCTGTGAAGTTGCTGCGCTACTCGTTGATTCCACGCTGCTGTCGAAACGCCTTTATGAATCGTATGAGTATATCGCTGGCCGCGGCGTCTTTGTCAACAAACTCAACCCCGAGTTCGTTGTTTCCTTCCTTGTTTTGGCTGCAATGAATCACCCGGCCCCTGATGTCGAGCACCTCGTCCTCCAGACCGACAGACAAGAGCATTTCGCTTCCAACATCAACCGGCATGTGGGTTTCCAGCCGGATGCCGACTTCGGACACATCCAGGGTTCTTCCCATTGTCTGCCTTTCGACTTCATTCTCTCCACCGTCTACCAGAACATACGATAGATTCAGGGAGTTGAAACGGGGAAATCTTCTTTTGTCTTCATTCGCCATGTTATTCACTCGCTTTTAGCGGTTATCCCTTTTTAGGGGATTTTTTTCTCGCCAACCGATAGGCTTCACAGGCAATCATCGTGGTGACCGAAATGCAGATCGCCAAGTGCTCGCTGATGTTGCGAAAGGAGGGCGTGAGGTTTTCATGTTCCTGAACCAGACTGGTTGGATCCATCGGAGCGATCTTCAGATCCGTTGAGGCGAACACGGATGCCGAATGCGGTTCGTGCCCCATCTTCATAAACGGAAGGTGTCCGAAAAAATCTCCTGAACCCAATTCCAGCAGGGGCAAGTGACCGGCATCGGTTTTGCGGGCAATGGTTGCCGTTCCACTGGTGATGGTAAATAAACGCTCTTCGTTTTTTCCCTGTTTAATGACCGCCTTTTTACCTTCTAGTATCTTGCCCATACCATTGCTGTCCGCATGGATGAGAGCCACACTGTCGGTGATTTTTTTCAGACGATTGTCCAGGCTTTTGACAATACCGCGCATTTCTGATGACATGGCAGCATATTCATTGGCCAGGCGCTGGGAGTCGAGCATGCCGAGCTGCACACGACCTGCGGCCGTTACCGTTGTATTGCGCACGGTGTTTTCCGAGAGAAAAGAAGCTATGCTGCCGACATAGGCCCCATCGCTGAGCCGAAGTATTTTGATAGGTCCCTTGTCGGTCTCCTTAGAAATTTCAACCTGCCCTTCCAGAATAACATAGATCCAGTTGCCGTAGCTGCCCTCGGAGACGATTTCGGTGCCCTCGAAAAACTCCTCTTCGTCGACCACATACATGTAGTCGACAAACGGTCCCTTGATGACCGGAAGTGTTTTTTCTTTACCGGCGCCATCCTTTGTGACTTTTTTAAACGAAACCGGCCCCAGCTTCTCGATTTTGCCGTCGTCCACCATTCGGCTTCCGTCGAGAATAATTTCCATTCGGTTCTTATTGATGACGTTTTTCTTGTCGACGCTTTCTTCACTGAAAGTAAACTCTCCGTCCGTCCATCCGAAAAGCGAAAACAAGGCACCGGTCCCGTTGAGATCTCCATTGGATGCGTCTACGGGGTCCCCTTTTGCCACGTAGATCACTCCGGGATGTGGGGCATACTTACTGATAATCTGCAGCACACCCGAACCTCCGTTATTGCCGATAATCTGCAGCAGTTCACCCAGGCTCAGGAAGCTCAGGCTTCCGGATAGTTCAGCGCCTTTACCCATGATTCGTATATCGCCTTACAGTGTAGATACCACAGGAACCAAGCCTGCCTCAGACGGCGGTGGTTTCTGCATTAATCTGTCCAGTTCAGTTCCTTTTTTAAAGACTGCAGAGTTAGCTTCAGGCATGCCTGCAACGTTTTGCCGACACCTTCCCCGGTGATGGCACTGGCCGGAAACGCGGGAACTTTCAATTGACGGTTCAGCTCTTTCTCCATCTGTTCGACCGGCATCAAGGGGATTCCTTCTTTGGCAAGGTCTCTTTTGTTGTACTGCATAACAAGGGGGATCTTCAGGATACTCAAGCCGTATTCTTTTAAATTCTGGTGCAAATCCTTCAGTGACAGCATGTTTTTCTCACGCCTGACCTCCAGCGAATCGCCGACAAAAACAACTCCGTCAACACCCCTGAGAACCAGCTTCCGGGTGGAAGTGTATTGGACCTGTCCGGGCACCGTGTAGAGATGGACCCTCACGTCACATCCCTTCAGTTTCCCCAGCTCCATGGGAAGGAAGTCAAAAAATAGCGTTCGGTCCCCATCGGTATTGATAGAAACCATTTCACCGGTGATCTGTTTCCTGTAGGCCTTGAAAATATATTCAAGGTTCGTGGTTTTTCCGCAGCGTCCCGGTCCGTAGTAAACAATTTTGCACTCGATTTCGCGTTTTTTCAAGTTGACGATGGCCATTGAATCCGACTCCAGCCTGAATGATCAGTGATGTCCGCAGCGGTTTCGAACTGCAACCGCCGCAGCGAACGGATGATCAACTAAATGCAAAATATCAAGTTGTTGTTATCGCCGGCTTGAGAAGTACGGTTTTGATTTTACGATCTAACATAATAGCCTTTTTTACCGGTACCTGTCAATATCGAGAATTATATAAATAGGTTGACAATTGTGATAATTGTGGTATCGATTCAGCCGATCGCCCAATACCAAAGAAAGGAGCAAAGGATGGAGAATAAAGTGACCGTCGTTGGTGCCGGCAATGTCGGTGCAACAGCTGCACAACGGCTTGCCGAGAAGGAGCTGTGCGACGTTGTACTGGTCGATATCATTGAAGGCGTGCCCCAGGGCAAGGCACTCGATCTCGCCGAAGCCGCTCCGATCGAAAAACATGATGCCCACCTCACCGGTGCGAATTCATATGCTGAAACCGCCGGTTCCGACATTGTCATCATCACCGCCGGCATTCCCCGCAAGCCCGGCATGAGCCGCGATGATCTGATCAGTACCAATGCAGGTATCATGAAAAGTGTTACCGAGCAGATCGCCAAGGCATCGCCCGAGTCGATTCTGATCATCGTGAGCAACCCACTTGATGCCATGTGTCACGTTGCGTTTGAAGCCAGCGGATTTCCAAAACAGCGGGTTATGGGAATGGCCGGTGTTTTGGATTCTGCCCGTTTTCGGGCTTTCATCGCCATGGAGCTTGACGTGTCGGTTGAAAGCACTCACGCCTTTGTTCTGGGCGGACACGGAGA
>JAHEIV010000250.1 GCA_024639205.1 Deltaproteobacteria bacterium
GCCGGTTACACGGCGAAATGCGGCATAGGTGAGTGTTCCGCCGGCAATCCCCCCGCCGGCCTGAATCAGGTTGGGGACGATCTCCGACACCGCACCCTGCAGGCCGATGTTCGGCATCAGGGTTTCGGCAATAAAATAAACGGCGACCATCGACATCCCTCCCAGCAGAAGAAATAACCACCGCACAAACCGGGGTTTTCCGGATGCCAGGGCGCACAGCGCGCCCTCCATTCCCTTGGCCACCAGGGTGATGGGAGCAAACATGCCGAACCCGCCGATGATGTCGGCCATTGCCGAACCAACGCCCCCCGCTGTGGCCCCCCACAGAAACTTGCGGCGTTTTGCCATGCGCCCGAGGACCAGACCGGAAAACACCACGGCCACATCCCCAAAGTTGAAATAACCCCGGCTCGGCAGCGGGATCCGGACAAACAATGTCATCAGGGCGACCACCACAGTAAGGGCCGTCAAGGCGATTTTTACATTTTTCATATGCCGGTGTTATCCTAAATGACGGTAGCGATTTTTCAGCAACCGGTTCGAGTTTTCGATCTCCTGATACAAATAGAGGTACAGGGCAATGATCAGGCAGGCGTATTTGGTCATCGCATACCGGATCCGGTGTCGACTCTTTAACCCGGAGTAGGTGTTCAAGTACCAGGAAAAACGTTTTAGTGTCCTGGCCCCCTTCTGGAAAGCCGATTTAACCGTAATCATTTCTATGCGCCGATTCATCGACAGCGGCAGGCGCAGGATGTCCAGGTACGTCACGTATGATAGCATGATTTTGAGAAACGTCAACGAACTGGGAAAGACCAGGCATTTCACGGTTGTGTCCTTGAGCCAGTCTTGCCGTCCCAGCAGACGGGTGAAGTGAAAGATCAGCCCGAAAGCCAGCAGGAAGGCGACAAAAGGCAGGCAGAATTTCAACAGGGAAAGGGTCTCCCGGCGACCGAACCGCAGGTTGCTCCAGAGCAGCACGGCTGCCAGTGCCGAACCCTGCGCAATAAGGTGGGAGTAAAGCGGGCCGAAAACGAACAGCCAGAAAAACCATCCGGTCATCAATGCCAGCGCGCCCAGTTTCAGCATCGTCATGGCTTCTCCTGCCGGATTCTTACCCGTTTGACTTCCCCGTCCTGCCCGGTCAGTTCAAACCTTACCCGGCAGACCCGGCCGGCGTTTTCCGAATCGAAGCGACTTGTGGGCTGATCGTGGTGGGTGACGACAAAGCAAGTCTGGATGACTGCATTTGTCCACTGAAAAATAAAATCAACATCGGAAAAGAATTTGTCGAACTCATCCATTACCAGGACCCTGGCCGTGGGGCTATTAGCGATCCACACCCGCAGCAACTCCCGTTCGTCGGCGTTTATGACACTAAGCCCCATAGTGGCCAGCAGGGCTCGCAGGGTGTAAAGCTGGTTGCGAATGTCCTGGCCGATATACAAAAAATCGACACCGTTGCTGTCGAGGGCGGGGATGAGGATCTTTTCCAGAAAGGACGTTTTGCCCGACCCGTTCGCACCGAAGAGAATATATCGGCAACGCTGCCCGGACAGCTCGAATCCGTCTTCAATGTCCAGCACCAGGTTCCTGTCCGACAGTGTGTACGTGCCGCCGTCAATTCTCATCATCAGGCCAGTTCCTCGAGTTGCTCGACTTGCTCGGAGCCTCCGGTGAATACCCGGACGCGGTTGGCGGCTATCAACTGCCGGAATGCTGCGGTCAGCTGCCGACGGTTTTCACCGCTGATCGATTCGAGCACGTTGATCAGAAGGATGCGCAGGTTGCGGATGCCGTGAAAGTCGACTGCGGCCATCACCAGCAAACAGGCAACGATGGCCTTTTGACCGCCGGAGTAGGTTTCGAAGTTCCGGTCTGCGCCGATCTCGTAAAGTTTGTAATCCCGGGTGTTTTGAATGATGCGCTGAAGAAGAGCGGCGTCGTCTTTTTTCTGCAGCAACCAGATTTCTTCCCGCAAAGTGGAGGAGACAAACAGGTGATTGATTTCCAGTACGAGAAAATCATCTGCGTATCGGTCCAGCATTGATTGTAGTTGGTAGATCGCCATGAGTTTTGCCTTGAATTTGCTTGGTTGCCTCCAACCTTGCCGCAAAATCGCTGTTTTTATAACTTGAACCCGGAGGTTCTGGATTAACCGCCTGGCAGGGGTGTTCAAAGAATTGCGAGCCGCCCTTTCACTCTGTGAGTCGTTTCGATAATCATCCGGGCGGAAAAAAGAGTCGATCAAAGCACCCCAGGTTATTTTTTTCTCATCTGCCTCACCAGCTCCGGGAGGTGCTTTTGCGCTGCCCACAGTCGCAGCGTTTGTCGACGGTCGTCGGCCGGAACGCCGAGAAGCGTTTTTCCCGGCGGCACATCGCTGATGACCCCGGCCCCTCCGCCGATTATTGCCCCGGCGCCGACGGTCACGTGATCCACGATTCTCGCGCTGCCGCCCACCATAACGCCATCTTCCAGCGTTGCGGTCCCAGCCATACCGGCCTGGCCGGCTACTGCGCAGGATCGTCCGAGTTTGCAATTGTGGGCGATCTGAACCAGATTGTCGATTTTGGTACCGTCGCCGATCGATGTGGCGCTGAACTTGCCCCGGTCCACACAGCTGCCTGCTCCGATTTCAACGCCGTCTCCAATCCAAACCGTGCCGATTTGAGGGATCTTAACCAGGTGGCGACCGTCGGGTGACGACCTGTAACCGAAGCCGTCGGCGCCGATGGTCACATTCGGCTGCAGGATACAGTCATTGCCCACCCGGCACCGCTCCCGTATGACCGTGCCGGACCAGATGATGGTGTCTCTGCCGATACTGGAGTCGTCCAGTACGGTGACATTGGGATAAAGCCTGGCGTTCGCACCGATCTCCACCCGGGCACCGATGTAGCAGCCGGCCCCGATAAGAGCCCCTTCGCCGATTATTGCCGTCGGTTCGATCACCGCCGTTGGATGCGTTCCGGGGCCGATTGCCGGCGGTGGGGGTTCAAACAGTTGAAGTACGGTGGCCAGGGCAAGATCGGCATCGGCCACTCGAACAAAGGCCCGGCCCTTGCCCGGTTCAATATCCAGGCTGTCGTTGACGATCGCAGCGCAAGCCAAGGATTGCTCCCACATCCTTGCATACTTCTTCGTCCCGATAAAGGTAAGCTGATCGGCTTTCGCTTCCGAGATTTCTTCTACTCCCGTGACCAGAATCGCCGCGCTGCCGGTTAGGGTTCCGTTTACCGCCTGATTGATCTCATCGATGCTGATTTTATGCATACCTGCTCCTGAATGTTGTACGGGTAAAGTGGTGATTGATCCGGGTTTGGATGAGCCGATTGTCAGTTCATCCAATGTTGACACAAAACCGGTGCCCTTTACAACCGGCAGATGCATTCGAATAAAAAGATATTGCCTGCAGTTATTGGGATTTACAAAAACCATACGCAACGAGTCGCCGCCATGGTTGGGAAACATCGGTGGTTGTGCGTCGTTATTATAGGCGATGCCGGTTTTCGAGCGCCCGTGGCGAAAGGATGAATTGTTGTATTGACAGCGAGCCGGTCCATACAGTATGCATAGAGGCACCAACAGCGAATGCGACTTCGGGAGCTCGGTGGCACCGGGCTGAGAGGGACTCTGAACCAAACCGGGTCCGACCGTGGAACCTGATCCGGGT
Organism: Deltaproteobacteria bacterium; assembly: GCA_024639205.1. GTDB lineage: Bacteria > Desulfobacterota > Desulfobacteria > Desulfobacterales > SG8-13 > SG8-13. The sequence goes on from JAHEIV010000250.1 coordinate 3,677, forward strand.
AATGCCGGTGGAGGAAAACCAGCAATCAGGCCGCCCTTCACCCGGGCGGTTTTTTATTGCCCGCCAGCGCCCCCCCCCCAAACTCTCTGTGCTGCATTCGATTCTGTCGGCATAACCCAACGACTGACTTGCCAATTAAGGAGTAGACATGGACATCCAACCCGTTGGCTATTCAAAGCGAACCATGGTGGGCCCCGATTATTTCCTGCTGTGGGCCGGCGTGGCCATTTCCCTGGCCGAGATCTGGGCCGGTGGATTTCTGGCGCCACTCGGGTTCTGGGTCGGCTTCTTGGCGATCATGGCAGGGCACCTGATCGGCAATACGTTCATGTCCCTGGGAGGCGTCATCGGCTCGGACCACGGCATCATGTCCATGGTATCGGTGCGACCGGCTTTCGGAATTCGCGGATCGAACCTGGCGGCCGTGCTCAACATCGTCCAGCTCATCGGCTGGGCCGCGGTGATGCTGATCATCGGTGGTCGGGCCGGGGCCATGCTGGGTCAACCGGTCGGCGGAGTGTTTGTCAGCACGTCCTTCTGGACGGTTACCATCGGGGTCGTCACCTTGCTGTGGGCCCACTTCACCGGCAGGACCCTGTGGAAGCTCATGCAGCGAGTGGCCGTTATTGCGCTGTTGCTGGTGATCGGGTTGATGACCTGGGTAACCTTCGGGCAGTTCGGCGGCGGGGCCCTGTCGGTTGCTCCCCGGCCGATGCCCTTTATGTTCGGCCTCGACCTGGTGATTGCCATGCCGATCTCATGGATGCCCCTGGTTTCGGACTACAGCCGGTTTGCCCGCAAAACCGCACCGGCCTTCTGGAACACCTGGTGGGGGTATTTTCTGATCTCCTCCTGGATGTACCTGCTGGGGCTCACGGCCACGCTGGTCACCGGGGAGACCGATCCGGGGGTGTTGATCCTGCAGATTATGGGACAGATCGGATTGGCACTGCCGGCATTGATGATGGTGGTGCTATCCACGATTACCACCGGCTTTCCGGACGTCTATTCGGCTGCCTGTTCGATGCTCAATATTTCCGGAAGATTCAGTGCCCGAACGATCCTGTGGGCTGCCGGGCTGCTGTCTATCTGCGTGGCGCTGGTGTTTCCCATGGAGCAATACGAGCACTTTTTGCTGTTTATCGGCGCAATGTTCGTACCGCTTTTCGGAGTGGTGCTGACCGACTACTTTCTGATCCAGCGCCGAAATCTGCAGGTGGAGCAGCTCTACAAAACCGGCGGCGCATACTGGTACAAAGGCGGGTTTAACCTCAAGGCTATTTTTGCCTGGGCCGTCGGTTTTCTCCTGTATGAAGCCATTGCCGTTTTCAAGCTGCCCATCGGCGGATCCATTCCGGCGCTGGTAGCCGCCGGTCTGGTGTATTTTCTTTTCAGCCGGGCAGGTGCAAACAGGTGATAATTGATT
>JAHEIV010000251.1 GCA_024639205.1 Deltaproteobacteria bacterium
AGAGCATTAGCCGGTAATACGACCGTGGGTTTCAGGTACACGATTAGAAGCTTTCGGCAACAGGATTGGGCACAGACCGTCATTGCTTTTCTCCCCCGGCAAACTAACCGGCGTGGGTCATTGGCGTCACTTCTTTCTCGATTCTATTTTCCAGCGCATCCTCGGCAAAATCAAGTTCGTAGTCCATTTGCAAACCCAACCAGAATTGGGTAGACATGTCGAAGTACCTCGCCAGTCTCAGGGCTGTATCAGCGGTCACACCGCGTTTGCCCAGCACAATTTCATTGATTCTGCGGGCAGGGACCCGAAGGGCAAGGGCCAATCTGTTCTGGCTCAGGCCCAGGGGCATGAGAAACTCTTCCTGTAAAATCTCGCCGGGATGAACGGGCGCTATTTTCTTTGACTTCATAACCTACCCCCTGTGGGTTTTAACGATCTTGGCATGTTACGCATCGTTGTTCCCTCACTGGAAGTATATTCTCTATATTTGAATTCATCCTTCGCTGCAAGGCATTCGGCCATCCCCTCGGCCGAACGCTTGGAGTCGAGTGTTTGAATCGAATCGCGGCGGGCAAATGAAATCTATATGTCGATCTTCCAGCTCTTCAGCTTCTCTAATGCCGTGTAGTCCGTCATGTCGCATTTGACCGGCGTGATGGAGATGTATTTTTCCTCAAGGGCGGTCCCATCGATCTCCGGATGCGGGTCGAACTTCTGGGTCTCGCCCCCCTGCCAGTAGTAGGGCCTTTCGCGCGGGTCGAGGCGCTTTTCGAAATATTCACTGTTGGACGGCACCCCTTGACGACTCACCCGGACACCGGCCGTATGCGTAAGAGGGGCGTTGGGCAGATTGACGTTGAGAAAAGTGCCGGCCGGCAATCCCCTGGCATGCAAGGTTTCCGCGAGTCGGAGGACAAAATCGGCCGCTTCGCGGTAGTGGTTCGTTTCATAGCCCTCCATGGATACGGCAATAGCGGCGATACCGCACAGGGCCGCCTCTTTGGCGGCTGCCACCGTTCCCGAGTAGTTCAGATTGACCCCGACATTGGCCCCCGGGTTGATGCCCGCAATAACCATATCCGGAGGTTCGTCCAGGATTTCCAGCAGGCCGAGCTTGACGCAGTCGGCCGGGGTTCCGGTGACCGCGTATCCGCTGCCCCCGCCGTTCATCGAGACCTGCGAAGTCCGTATCGGTTCGCTCAGAGTGATACCGTGCCCGACGGCGCTTCGCTCGCGGTCGGGCGCAACCACCGTCACGCGGTGGCGCGGCGTGAGCCGCTCGTATAAAACCCAGAGGCCTTCAAAGTGCACCCCGTCGTCGTTTGTCAGCAATATCCGCATGGCAGCTTCCCCGCAGTTTTCATAAATATTTTTGGCCAAGCTGGAAAATAGACATGATATCCACTGGTTCAACAAGTTTTCCCGAATATCACTCGATCATCCTATGAACATTGGATGGATGCTAGCCCAGCTCAAAAGGTTCCACCCGCAGGCGAGCCGCATTCGCCCATTTGGGGCGCTATCAGACGCTCGCGGTACGCAACGCACAGCTGCGCTGTTGAGCGCCTTGCAAATGAACGAATACAACGCTGAAAACAAGCGGGTTTGGCTTTCGAATTGTACGCAATTGTTGACTTTTCCCGGCAAGTTGGCTTTTATACTGCAAATTTCAATCATGTTCAATACGTTATCACCGGTTTTTTGCACGGACCGCACGCTTTCGACCGCACGCTTTTCATCGGTTGTCTTCTGCGGCTCAGCTGTCATATAATAACCGCGCCATCGAATTATTGCTCCGCACGCCCTGCAAGACCGACGAAATCCTATGCGTCTGCCGACAATCAAAACATGGATGCTCTGGGCTGTCCTGCTGGTGCTGGTTCCGCTGACGGCCCCGGCGCAGGATCTCGACTCGGTCCGGCAGCAGCTCGATGCGCAGGATGCCGACCAGCCCTGGGTCATCGATGCCGACAAGCTGCGTTACGATGACCAGGCCCAGCGGTACGTGGCCGAGGGCAACGTGGTCATCCAGAAGGGCGAGCAGCGGCTCAGCGCCGATGTGGTGGAATTCGACCGAAAGCAGATGCGCGCGATGGCCAGCGGAAACGTGCGGGTGGCCATCGGCCAGGATGAGCTTACCGGCAGCCGCGTCGAGCTGGACCTGGAGAACCAGACCGGCGTGCTGCACGACGGGTACCTGTTTTTGAGGGAGAACAACTTTCGCCTGAAAGGCGACCGGATCGAAAAACTCGGTGAAAACACCTATGAGATCGAAAACGCCAGCGTCACCACCTGCGAAGGGGATACGCCGGATTGGATGATCACCGGCAGGTACATCAAGGTCACTGTCGAGGGCTACGGCTGGGTCAAAAACGCCACCGTGCGCGCCCGGGATGTCCCGTTTTTCTTTTTGCCGTATTTCGTTTTTCCGGCGATGACCGAACGCCAGTCCGGCCTGCTGATCCCCGAATTCGGCGTCTCGAGCCGTTGGGGGTATTTCATCAACCAGCCACTGTTCTGGGCCATCAGCGACAACACCGACGCCACCTTTTATTACAACTTCATGAGCGATCGGGGCCACAAGTTCGGCGGGGAGTTTCGCTATTTTCTGACGGAAACGTCCCGGGGCACCTGGATGGCCGATTATCTCAACGACCGCAAAATCGACGACGGCACCGGTGATTCCAGCCGGGATTGGGGTTTTGAAGGCGACGGCTTCCTGCGGCTCAACAAGGACCGCTACTGGCTGCGCGGCGGGCATTACCAGCCGCTTCCGCTCGAGTTTAACTCACGGCTCGAAATCGATGTGGTCAGCGACCAGGATTATCTCATCGAATTCAAAGAGGGCTACTCGGGCTACGACGACACCGAAGAGGTCATGCGATCCGACTTCGGACGCCAGTTGGACCTGTACACCGATCCGATTCGTCTCAACCGCTTCGACGTGCACCGAACCTGGTCGCAGGTCAATCTCGACGTCGATTTTCGCTGGTACGACAACGTCATCAACCGCCGTTTCAGCGACACCGACGACACGCTGCAGCAACTGCCCTTTATCGGGTTTACCGCCACCAGGCAGCGCCTTTTCAACACGCCGGTTTTCGGGGATCTGCGGTCCAGCTACAACTATTTTTACCGGCAGGACGGCGATCGCGGCCAGCGCCTGGATATCTACCCGCGTTTTTCCCTGCCGGTCAGTGCCGGCAGCGTGGTCACCTTCGAGCCCTCGGCCGGGCTGCGCGAAACCCTGTGGTACACAGACCCGGAAAGTCCGGCCCCCGGCAGCGAGGATCGGTTCCACCGCGAACTCTACGATCTTCGCCTCGACGTGACATCGGACATCCAGCGGGTATTTGATGTCAACGGCAGCCGCATCGACCGCCTCAAGCACACGGTCAAACCCCAGATCACCTACGAGTACGTTCCCAACGTCGACCAAGCCGCGCTGCCCGAATTCGATCCGATCGATCGAGTGGAGCCGCAAAACCGGGTCATTTATTCCATTAACAACTTTATCATATCCCGATCCCGCCGGCCGCAAAACCCGGATGCGGATGCGGCCGAAGTGCCCGGCGTTGATTACCGGCAGCTTGGTCGTTTCAAACTGGAGCAAAGCTATGACATCCGCGAAGCCCGCAGAAGCGATTTGTTGCCGGGCGAAAAAAAACGACCGTTTTCACCCATCAACGCCGAGCTGGACCTGTTTGTCTCCCCGTATGTATACATGGACGCGGACGCAGCCTATGATGTGTACGACAACCGGCTGGATTCCGGAAATATCGGGCTCAACCTGACCGATACGAGAGAAGACAACCTGTATGTCGAATACCGCTTTACCCGGGATCTGATCGAATCGATCCGGGGCGATCTGACAGTCAACCTGACCCGGGCGGTAACCGGCGGACTGGAGTATGAAAAGAACATCCGCAGCGGCGAGCGGCTGAAAGCCGGGGCCAGTATCCTGTTCCGATCGCAATGCTGGGCGATCGGCACACGCTACCTGGATCAGCCGTCCAGCCGGAAAATCGAGTTTTGGGTGGAGCTCACCGGCCTGGGTAATTTGAAAGGCAGTCTATAAAAGTGCCCCTGTGCACGAAAGAACGGAAACGAGCCAAATGACAGACAAGCTTGAAGATGCCTGGTATGTCCTGCATACCAAAAGCCGGTTTGAAAACGTGGTCCACGAGGGCCTGCTGAAAAAAAATCTGGATGTGTTTTTACCGAAGATCAAGGTGCAGAGCAAACGCCGGGACCGGCGGCTGATGATCATGGTGCCCTTGTTTCCAGGCTACCTGTTCGTCAGAACCGATCTGAACCCGCACCGGCACCTGGAGATCGTCAAAACCGTCGGGGCGGTGCGTTTGATCGGCACCAAGCAGGGCCCGGTCCCGGTGCCGGATGACACCATCGCGTCGCTGGAAATCATGATCAGCACGGAGCTGCCGGTGGCCACCGGCAGTCGGTTGCAAAAGGGCGATCGGGTGATGGTGATCTCCGGACCCTTCGCCGGAGTCACCGGCACATTCGTTCGCTATCGCGGCAAGCGGCGGGTGGTTGTCAACATCGAAGCGCTGGGACAGTACGCCGGTGTTGAGGTTGACGACAGCGATGTGGAACCGCTGCCGAAAATATTGGCATAACTCCTTGACTTTTGACCAGGATTTGTATTATAAACATAGAGTTAGCCCGGTCACTGTCAGCACCTGTCGGGCAACCGCCATCTGACAAGGAGGATGTATGAATAAACTGGAGTTGATCTCTGCACTGAAAACCGATGCCGGTATTTCCAAATCGGAAGCCGCAAAAGTTATCCAGATATTTTTTGACAGAATGGCGGATGCGATGGCGCTGGGTGAACGGGTGGAAATCAGGGGCCTTTGCAGCTTTTTTGTGAAAAACTATCGCGCCTATACCGGACGGAATCCGAAAACCGGGGAACAGGTTCTTATCGCGCCGAAAAAACTGCCGTTTTTCAAATCCGGCAAAGAATTGCGTGAACGCGTTGACGCCCAGTACTGAAGTGCAGTCTCGAGCTGAAACGATTGCCGATC
>JAHEIV010000252.1 GCA_024639205.1 Deltaproteobacteria bacterium
TACCTTTCTGCTTGGTTGTGAAATACGGGTCGAAGATCTTTTTGAGATGCTCTTTTTTTATGCCGGTGCCATGGTCGCGAATCGACACTTTCAAATATTGCCCGGCATCGAGTGACAGACTGTTGTTTTCAGGCAGCTCGATTCGCTCGCCGCCGATGTGGACCTCGCCTCCTTCGGGCATTGCCTGAACGGCATTGAGGGTGAGGTTGTGAATCACCTGGGCGAGCTGGCCTTCATCGACTTCACTGAACAAAGAACCCGATTCGAAGTCGAACGCACAGCGAACACTTGAGCCCCGCACGGCAAACAGAGACGACTCTTTGACCAGATGGGTCAGGTCGGTGACTCTTCTCACCGGCTCGCCGCCTTTTGAAAATGTCAGAAGCTGCTGGGTCAAGTTTTTCGCACGCATAGCCGCTTTTTCCATCTCCTCCAGTCTTTCAAGGATCGAATCGGCAGCCGTGGCCTCGAGTTTGGCCAACGAGAGGTTGCCGATGATGCCGGCCAAAAAATTGTTGAAGTCATGCGCAATGCCGCCTGCGAGCACTCCGAGGGATTCGAGTTTTTCGACCTTCAGGATTTCGTTTTCCATTCTGCGGGCTTCGGTGATATCGCGAATGGTGCCCAGGACACACGGTACCCCGCCGACATTCAGCAAAGACCCGGACACCTGTCCGTACCGAATTTCTCCGGATTTGATCCGAAAACGATATTCCTGATCGCGAACGTTTCCTGTTTTCTGCAAGACCTCCAGGTAGTGCCCCCGGTCTTTCGGATCGACCCAGAGTCCAAGCTCGGTGGAAGCGCGACCGATCACCTCCTCGCGCCCGTAGCCGCTCAACTGGAAAAAGCTATCGTTGGCTTCCAGAACGCAACCATCGGACACACGGGTTATGACAATGGCATCGGGGCTGTTGTGAAACGCTTTGGCAAAGCGTTCTTCGGATTCCCGCAGGGCCATTTCCGCCTGCTTGCGGTCCGTAATGTCCCTGGCGATTCCGGTGGTGCCGATCACCACCCCTTTTTCATCGTGTATCGGGGTTTTGATGGTTTCGATCCAGGTGGTTTGCCCGTCTGCAGCGGCCAACGGTTCTTCGACAACCTTGCGCCGGCCGGTTTTCATAACTTCGCTATCGTCGCTTCGGTAACTTTCGGCCAAATCTTGCGGCCACACGTCCAGATCGGTCTTGCCGACCAATTCCTCCGGATTAGCTCCGCAGGCCGCTCCGAAGGCCTTGTTCACCGCGATGAAGCGACCCATCTCGTCCTTTAACCAGGCGATATCCGGAATGTTGTTCAAGATGGCTTCCTGCTGAATCTGCAGCTCCCTCAACGCCACTTCCTTCTGCCGTCGTACGGTGATGTCCCGGATCATTGCACAGATCATCATTTTGCCTTCACTGGTGTAAGCACCGGTGGCAATTTCAACCGGAAAAACCGTGCCGTCTTTTTTTTTGTGAAGCCGCTCCTCGGAGTCGATCCGTTTGCCTTCAGAAATTAGAACGATAGCCTTTTTAATGTGTTCGGCCGATTTCTCCGGCTCGGCAGACAATCGAATGGGATCGAGCCCGATGATTTCATTGCGCGAGTAACCGTAAAGATCGAGGGCCGAGCGGTTGACATCGATAATCTGTTTCGTACTGATGTCGGCAATGATGATGGCATCCGGCTCGGCGTTGAACAGTTCGCGGTAGTTGGCCTCGCTGATCCGCAGCGATTCCTCGGCCTGCTTTTGCTCGGTGATGTCTTCGGCGATACCGACAACCCGAACCACATCGCCCGCCTGGTCGCGAACAGCAAAGCCGCGGTCGGATATCCAACGGATCTGCCCGTCCGGTCGAACGATGCGATATTCTTTGGCTTCTCCACCACCGGTTCGTACAATCTTTTTAAAAGACTCATGGGCAATGGCAAGATCATCGGGATGGATGCTTTCCCCCCAACTTTCATATCTTTCATATGCATCGGTGACGGATCGCCCCCAGATATTTTCATACGCAGGGCTGACGTACACCCGTCGCCTTTTCTTGCAATCAAATACCCAGAAGACTTCATCGATGTGATCCGCCATCTCGCGGAAACGCTGTTCGCTTTGGATGAGTCTCTCTTCGGTCTGTTTGCGCTGGGTGATGATCTCGTTGAAAATAAGGATGCCGCCGATATCCCCTTCGGCATCCCGCCAGGGCATGACATCCCGTTTGACCCATTCCACCTGGTTGTCTTTTCTTTGAAACTTTTCTTCTTCCACGTGGATCCGCTCACCGGAAAGCACTCTCTGGTGATCCTCCTTCCAACGGGGGGGCAAGTCCGGAACGATGTCGTAATGATAGGCGCCGACATAGTTTTTGGGCTCCAATCGATAATCTTCGATACATCTCCGGCTGTAAGCCTGCCACCGCATGTCTTTATCGCACATGACCACCGTCGCCGGCGTATGATCCACGCAAATACGCAGCAATTCTTCCCGGTTTTTGAGTCTTTCCTCCGCCAGCCGCCACACGGTAACGTCTCGGACAACCTCAACGGCGCCGATAACCGCTCCCTCGCTGCTGTAAACCGGCTGGGCTCTGTGCCGAAGCACACACGGCTTTTTCCTGAAAGGGGGATTGCGGGTTTCGGTTATCAGAACTTCGCCATCTTTTTGGATGAATGGATACGCGTTGGCGATTTCTTCCTCCCAGTTCAATACCAGATCGATCAGCACCGGTTGGTTTTTACCGTACAAAGAAAGCGCATAGGCAAAATTGCCCTGGCCGACCATATCTTTGGCTTTCACTCCACAAAGCTTCTCCATGGCTCGGTTCCAGGCAATCACCTGCCCCCGGGTGTCGATCACGTAAGTAGCGTCCGGTAGATGCTCGATGATCTCCGCCTGGCCTTGTTCGCCGCCGGCCAACCGGTTTTTCATTTCCTGGAATTGCATCACCTCTTTTTCGTGCGCTCGAATCCTCTGGTCCAATTGTTCCCTGTTCGATTTTCCGGTCATGATGTTTGCTCCTGCAGGTGACGGATTCGATACATCCGTTTGATCGTAAGGATACTGCCAGCGCAGCGGACGACCGTATATCGTCGGTCATGTAGTGTTAAAATCATATCACAGCCGCCTGATCAATCGCAATAAGCTGCCATGAAAGAAAATTCCCCGTCCTCCGGGAAGAGAGTCGACAGAAATCAGCGTTTTTGCGGCAATCGCTGGACTTGTTGCATCTGCTGACTATATTTTGAAGGATTAAAACTGCACCGCGGGCTTTGGCTTCAATCGAATGTGACGGTGAGGGAAGCACAATGAAATATGACGAATTTATAAACAGCATCGACGCAGAAAAGCCAGCCGGAGAGCTTTCCGAGACCCTGACCTCCCTGTGGTGGGACCAAAAAGGGGATTGGGAAACGGCCCACAATATTGCCCAAAGCATTCCAACGGTCCAGGGCAGCGTGGTGCATGCTTACCTGCACCGCGAGGAGGGTGATCTATGGAACGCCGACTATTGGTATTCGCGGGCCGGCCGGCAACGCCCGAGCATATCGCTCGAAGAAGAGTGGCGACAGCTGGTGGAAGAGATGCTGGCCGCTCTGTAAAATCAAGATCGATACTGCCTGCAGACAAGGCATAGGATCATCAACGCATTCGGAGCCGACGGCCCTTTGAGCTGGTAACTCCATTTGCTGCCTCCCTGGCCCGGCCACCGGCAAGGGCGGCCTGCTTATTGAAAACCTGTAAATGGCCCCGGCGGCGATCCTGACCGTGCCGCCGGAATGTCTCCACCAACCACAATTGCCGCAACGCGGGCGACATTCAAGCATGGAGGAGCGGTGATCAACGGATATGCCACATCTACGGGTACCGCCGAGTGGGCCGAACGCAACTCCCAACTTTCTTTCAGACCACTGGGCCGAACGGGGCTGCTGGTGAGCCAGGCGGGGTTCGGCAGCTACCGCATATCCGGTGCAGTCCCGGAGCATGCCGCCGCACTGCGGCGAGTCCTGAAATCCGGGGTAAATTTGATCGATACGAGCGCGAACTACGCCGACGGCGGCTCCGAGAAGCTGATCGGCGAGGTAATCGCGCAGCTGATCACTGCCGGCAGCCTGCGCCGGGAAGATGTGGTGCTGGTATCAAAGGCCGGGTATCTCCAGGGTTACAACTATAGCCTCAGTCAGGAACGCAAACGCCGCGGCACGCCCTTTCCGGAACTGGTGCCCTACGCCGACGGCCTGGAGCACTGCATCCACCCTGAATTTCTGGCGGACCAGCTCAGCCGCAGTTTAGCGCGCCTGGGGCTGGATACGATCGACGTCTATCTTCTCCACAACCCGGAGTATTTTCTCGGATGGGCAATAAAAGAAAGACTGCCTGCGGATCGTGCTCGGACGGAATATGAGCGCCGCATCGAAAACGCATTCCGTCACCTGGAGACCGAAGTCGCCAACGGTCGCATCCGCTGGTACGGGATTAGTTCCAACACTTTTCCGGTTTCTCATGAAGATCCCCAATTCACCTGTCTGGAGAGGATCTGGCAAAAAGCCGAGTCGATATCTTCCGATCACCATTTCCGGGTGATCCAGCTGCCCATGAATCTTTTCGAGTCCGGAGCGGTCCTGCTTTCCAACCAGCCGTCAGGGAAAACCACCCTGGCGGTTGCCCGCCAGAAAGATATCGGTGTGTTGATCAACCGGCCCCTGAACGCGTTCACCGGAAATCGCCTGGTGCGCCTGGCCGATGTGAAAGATCAAATCCGGGTGCCGGTCGAAGAAATTCAACGGCGAATCGGTGTCTTGCGTGAAGCCGAGATCGTATTCGTCCGGCAAATACTACCGGCGTTGAACCTGGAACCTGCCATTTGCTCACGGCTCGAGATCCAACTGCTGTCCGCCGATGCCCTGGATCGTTCCTGGGACACCTTGCAAGGTTACGACCATTGGCGTCAGGTTCGGGATGAAGCCCTGCTTCCGCGGGTTCGGGGCGCACTGGCCTATATGGAAACACGCCCGGCAGCAGGCCGGCAGGCAACCGAGTGGCTGGAATCTTACC
>JAHEIV010000253.1 GCA_024639205.1 Deltaproteobacteria bacterium
ATCGGTTTGGTGATGAAATCGGTGGCCTCGAACTTGAGGCTTTTGATCGCCAGGTTCATATCCCCGTGACCGGTGATCATGATTACTTCGGTTTCAGGGTTCTCGCGCTTGATCATTTGAAGCAACCCGAGTCCGTCCATCCCCGGCATCTTAATGTCGGTCATAACGATCGGCGGTTCGATTTTCCTGAAAATCTCTAGTGCCTGATCGCCGTTTTCGGCACTGTGGACCGTGTATCCCATGTCGGCAATCGACACGGCGAGCACATCCCGAATGTCTTCTTCGTCATCGACTAGCAAAATCGGCCAGAGCGTCATCTTTTGGCCTTTCTTCTTGTCAGACACCCACTCTGCCGGCTGCATGGGCCCCCCTGGTTTACCGGTCATTGCGCACCGGTTTGGGTTTGGAAATCGGGAAGGTCACGGTGAATGTCGCCCCTTCCCCACGATGGGATACGGCCTCGATGTCGCCGCCGCAGTCCTTGACGATGCCGTAGCTGATGGACAGACCCAGGCCGGTGCCCTTCCCCACCTCTTTGGTCGTAAAAAACGGTTCGAAGAGCTTGTCCTGGATCGCCTCGGGGATGCCGCTGCCGGTATCCCTGATTTCGGCAATGACATGAACACCGTCGGAGAAGGTTTTCAGCGTGATTTGCTTCTCTTCTCCCCCACCGGCTTTGGAGGCGGATTTCTCCTCGATGGCATCGCGGGCATTCAGCAGCAGATTGATGAAGACCTGCTCCAACCGCCCGGGATCCGCCATGATCTTGGGCAGGTCAGTGTCAATTTCCCATTGCACGTCGATGCCTCTGACCCGCAACTGCTGACTGAAGATGTCGAAGGCGCTTTTCAAAACATCGTTGATCTGAATTCTTTCCAGGGTCAGATCGGATTTGCGGGCGAACTGCCGCATGTGGCTGATGATGTTGGCAGCACGGTCGACGTTTTTGTCGATTTTCCCCAGCATTGAATTGAGAATCCGGCCCTCGATGGTTTCGGCCCGCTCGATCTTTTTGAGAAAAAAACTGCTGGCGGTCTTGATGACTGAAAGCGGTTGGTTCAACTCATGGGCGATGCCGGTGGCCATCTCGCCCAGGGTGGCCATCCGGCTGGCCTGGATCAACTGCTGTTCCGCCTCGAGGCGTTTGGTAATATCACTGGTAGTGATCAACAACACTTTTTTACCGCTGTATTCAGACGGCGATACCCGGATATTGACGAACAGCGCTTTGCCGTCTTTACTTTTATGTTTGACCTGGTTGAGAAACGACACATGCCTCAGATCTTCGGCATAATGAGCATTACTTTTTGCGGCAAACAGCGCCATAAACGGAGTATGGAGAATATCGCGTTTTTCGTAACCGTAATCGACGAAAACACTGTCGTTGCAGTCGAGGATTTCCAAAGTGTCCTGGTCGAGAACGAAAACCGGGTTGGGGATGTTATTGAAAATTTCGTGGTATTTCTGCTCGGACTTCGCCAGCTCTTCTTCAAGCTGCTTTCGTTCGGTAATGTCCAGGTTCATTTCCATGGCGGCAATGATGTCACCGTCGGTATTCTTGATCGGTGAAGTCTTCGCCAGCCAGTGGGTCGGCTGGCCATCCTTGGAAAATCCGGTTTCTTCGCTGGTGTGCGATCGGCCGTCCGCAAAAGTCCTCTCAACCGGACATACCTTGCATTTTTCCTGCCGTCCTTTGTAAGCCCGGTAGCAATAGTCGCCGCTCTGGGGCGCAAATTTTTGCGCGAATTCCCGGTTATACTGCACCAGCTTATAGTCCCGGTCCTGAACCGTGATGATGCACGGGACCATTTCGAACAGGTCCTGGTATTCGTCCTTCTGCCGGCCGAGTTCGGTCTGTTGTTTGCCGATTTCTTCGGCCATGTGGTTGACGGCCGTGGCCATTTGCCCCATCTCGTCTTCCTGGTCGACCACGACTTTGGTGCGGAGGTCGCCCCGGGCGATGGATCGGGTCCCTTCAATCAGTTTTTTCACCGGCTGGCTGACGAATTTCATAACGAGGATAAAGATGATGGTCGAGGTCAGCAGAAAAAGAACCATTGCCAGGCCCGTGACACCCTTTTCGGCCAGCAGAATTTCATCATCGGTTTGCTTTAGAGATACGACCACGTCCAGCGCCCCGAGAATCTTCTTGTCCTGCGGATGGATGTGGCAGGCGTCGGTTGAGCAGCCGGGCTCATTGCAGATCGGGCTGATGATGCCGAGCAGCCGGCTGCCCTTGCCGGAATCGAAGATGCGAATTCTTTCCTTCACGTTGACGTCGGTCACCGGCGGATCGGTGCGATGGCAGATGAAACAGGCCTCGGCCTTGATGTTGGTTTTACTGTCGACCTCTGTCGGCTGGTTCGTATACTTAATTTCACCCTCTTTGTTGTAAATCCGAATGTTGCTGATTTCCTGCTGCCTGGCGATGTTGTTGATGATCTGGTTGATGTCGTCGCGTGAGTTGTGCATCATGGCATAGTGGGTGCCGAGTTTGATCGTGTTGGACAGCCGGTCGGTGCCCAGCACAACATCGTCCATCAATTTATCCTTCTGGTAGTTGATGTTGAAATAGGCCCAGGTCGAAATCGACAACAGCAGGGTCAGTCCCACCATGACAATGAGTTTGGTGACCAATCGTTGGCGTAAATATTTGATGATTTTAAACATCGGCAGCCATCCTTCTGTGGTTATCGAGCCGATTCGATCGGCGCCAAGCCGCGGTATCCAGCGATTCCCGAAGCTTTTCTTTGAACCCGGCGGTGACGGCCAGATTCAAATCCAGCCCCACCTCCTGCTCGGAGAGGCCCAGGACCAGTCCCAGCAACTGGGGCAGGTAGAGAACGGTAACCGTAAGGTTCTCACCGCTTAATTTTGAAATCTTGTCCTGATACGCTTCAAGGTTCATCTGGCACATGGGGCAAACCGTCACGACGGCATCGGCCCCCCTGGCGCGTGAGAGGATCGACCGAACCAACTCCATACCAACTGCCATTTTGGTGTTCATGTGCGCGGCCCCGCAGCACTTGCCCCCCATGTCCCAGTGGTGGACCGCCGCGCCGCTGGCCTCTATGATGGGAGCCATCGACTGCGGTGCTTCCGGATCATCGAAAATCGCATACGGCCTGAGGCACTGGCAGCCATAGTAAGGTGCAATCGATAGCCCCGCCAGGGACCGTGTAGTTTTCTTGGAGATCAGATCCGGGCCGATGTCGCGCACAATCACCTCCAGCAGATGCCGAACGCGAACCCGTCCCGCGAAATGCAGCCCTTCCGCGGCGAGAATGTCATTGATCCGATCTAAAAGTGCAGCATCGCGTTTGACCTTTTCTTCGACAGCCTTTAGGTTGAGATAACAGGCGCTGCAGGGCACCAGAATCTCTTTTGTACCGCCCATTTTTTCCGCCAACGCCAGGTTGCGGGCCGGCAGAGCCAACGCCAGGTTCCGGCTGGTGGCTTCGGCAGCACTGGCACCGCAGCAGGTCCAGCCCTCGATCTCTGTCAGTTCGGCCCCGGCAGCGGTCAGGAAAACGCGGGTGGACCGATCGTATTCACGGGCCGAACCTTCGAGGGAACAACCGGGGTAGTACAAATATTTCACGGGACCTCCTCCAGTTCCGCGGCCTGCCGAAACAGCGCGGCCAATGCGCCGCCGCCTTTTGAGGGTATTTGCAAAGGGAGTTTTCCCTTCAGCATCAGCTTTACGCCCAGCGCCGCGAAGCGCAGCGGCAATAGGGGATTCTTCATGGCGTTGAAGTAGAGGGTCATGAATTCCATCTCCCTGACGCGGCCATGGCGCCGCACGCTTTCCAGAAAGCTCTTGTAAAAGAGGATGCTTTGCCGGTGTCTGGTGAGACCTTCGCGTGCGGCCAGCTGTTTGAGCGCCCCCATGGCCTCTGTCAGCGGCAACCCGCGGGGGCACCGCAGCGTGCAGTAATAACAAGCGGAGCACAGGGTGAAGGTCTGGCTCTGAAAAATCTCTTCTCTCTGCCCGGTCAGAACCAGCCGCCACAGCCGGCGGGGGGTGACATCCATCGCGAATTCATTGGGACAAGACCCCGTGCAGGTGCCGCACTGGATGCAGGCCTGCACCATCTCGCGCACCGGTGTCAAATCGTCGCTGCCCGCCGCATCTGAAAAATCGATTTCCTCTTTGACTTTCGTCGTCATATCGAATCACCTTGTAAACGCTCTTGGCTCTTTGGGCCGCTACGATGCATGAGAATTTACGTTCAAAGGCCTGTTGTGCCAGTTAAGCCGGTTTGGTCAGTTTCGTCAGTTAATGCGTATCATCGATTCTATTCACAAAACGGTCATGGTCCTTAGGCAACCGCGATTTATGATAACAATGCACCGGAGCCCATCCTCTCTCCGTCAAAGAAGCGCCGCGTCGATGACATCCAACATCTGCTCCTGCCGCAAATCTTCCAAAACCGCGGCTTTGTTCGGGCACGCGGTCGCGCAGCTTCCGCACCCCTGGCACATGAGCGGGTTCACGATCACCTTCTGCTGATCGGCATCCAGCACCCGGGCGCCGTAGGGACAGGCCTCGATGCACTGCTCGCAAAGGCTGCAGAGACTGTGGCGCACCCGGGCCACAACTTTGCCGGCCGGCAGGTTCTTGCGGTTCAGAAGTCGCAGGGAGCGCTGGGCCGCGGCCTCGGCGGTGGCGATCGACTCGGCGATCGAACGCGGCGAGTGCGCCAAACCGCAGGCGAAGACGCCCTCCTTGAGCGCATCCACCGGCCGCCACTTCGACTCGGCTTCCTGGAAGAACCCGTCCATGTCACGGTCAATTCCGTAAGCCGCGGTAAGATCCGCCGGAAGATTCGGAATCACGCCGGTGGCCAGAACCAGGAGATCGGCGCGGATCTCGATCTTCCGGCCGATGATCGGCTCGAAGACGCTCACCGTTACCGCACCCTGGTTGACCGCGACCTGCGGTTTGTTTTCCAGGCTGTACTGGATGAAGTCGATGCCACTTTTACGCGCCCGGGTGTAATACGTCTCCGCAAAACCATAGGTCA
>JAHEIV010000254.1 GCA_024639205.1 Deltaproteobacteria bacterium
GAAATCGTCAAATAGTTTCAATCTATCCTCAGGGACCGACACGGATGAACGCAAGTGTTGCTGGCTCTGCCGGCAGTAAAGCCAAAGTTAACTGGTACAGATCGAACTTGCGTATTATATTGATCCTATGTAAGACGAATTAGCAATCCAACCCTTTGCCGCAAAGGAGGTAGTCATGAGCCAACGAGGAAACGACCTGGCCCAAAAGTTGCGGAAGTTCAGCGACGAACTCACGGAAGTTGTCCGCACGCTCACCGATGAAGACTGGCAGAAGGTGCTGCCCTTCGAGCAATGGCCCCTGGGGGCGGCCCTGCACCACATGGCGGCCGGGCACCTGGGTATCTCGTCTTTGGCCCGCATGATTGTGAACGGCGAGAAATTGCCCGAAATCACCATGGAGGGCCTCAAAGAAATCGCCAATCAACACGCTCGGGAGCATGCCGACTGCACAAAGGAAGAAGTGCTGGAAATACTGGAGAAAAACAGCGCGGAAGTCGTTTCGTTCGTAGCCGGGCTGACCGATGAAGATCTCGACCGGACCGGCCACCTGGCGGCAACCGGCGATGTTTCGACCCAGCAGATCATCGAATATGTAGTGTTCATGTCGGCTGGAGAGCACTTCGCCAACATAAAAAAAGCGTTGGATAGCGACTAAAACCAACTGGCGGTGCGCGTTTGCTTTCGACTCGAATCGTGATATAGGACATTGCCTTACTGCCCAATTTGATTTGCGGGGAGAATGCTAAACAATGATTACCCTGTTAGACTATGGTGCCGGCAATGTTCGCAGCGTCATCAACGCCATCGAAAGCCTGGGTGAAACCGTCAAGGTCGTCGCCTCGGCAGCGGACATCCTTGCAGCCGAAAAACTCGTGTTTCCCGGCGTGGGTGCCTTCGGAAGCATGATCCAGATGCTGCACCGGATGAGTTGCGTCGAACCCCTGAAAGAATACATCAGCAGTGACCGCCCTTTTTTCGGGATTTGCCTCGGCTCGCAGGCCCTGTTCGAAGACAGCGAGGAGGCACCGGGCATCAAGGGGTTGGGTCTTATCCCCGGCAAGGTCAAACGCTTCGACACGGATCGATCCGTACCGCATATCGGTTGGAACGGTCTTAATTTCAAGCAGGCCTCACGGATCTTCAACGGCCTGAAAGGCGACGAAAAGTTCTATTTCGACCACTCCTATCACGTCGTTCCGCAGGACCCCGCCACCGTGCTGACAACCACCGACTACGGCTACGAATTTGTCAGCAGTATCCAGATGGGCAATACGGTCGCCACCCAGTTCCATCCCGAAAAAAGCGGCCGAGCGGGTCTGCAGCTGTTGAAAAATTTCCTACGCAGCCCGTCGACACCCGCACGGCCCCAAGGCCCATCTTCCGGCACCCGGCTGTCCAAACGCATTATCGCGTGTCTGGACGTAAGGGCAAACGACCGCGGGGAGCTGGTGGTCACCAAGGGCGATCAATACGATGTGAGAGAAAACGGAGCGGTCCGAAACATGGGACAGCCCGTGGAACTGGCCCGGCGTTATTACCAGGAAGGTGCCGATGAAATCACTTTTCTGAACATCACCGGGTTTCGGGACTTTCCCTTAGAAGATATGCCAATGCTCGACGTGCTGCGGCAAACCTCTTTACATGTTTTTGTTCCGTTGACCATCGGCGGCGGGATCCGCGATTACACCGACAAACACGGTCGCCGCTACACGGCTTTGCAAGTGGCTGCCGAATATTTCCGCTCCGGTGCGGACAAGGTGTCGATCGGCAGCGATGCGGTGTTGGTGGCAGAAGAAATGCTGAAAACCGGCCGAATGACCGGTGGCAGCGCCATCGAAGAAATCTCCCGTGTTTATGGCAACCAGGCGGTGGTCGTTTCTATTGATCCACGCCGGATCTACATCGACTCCCCGGATCAAGTGAAACACCAATGCATTGAAACCAAAATCCCGGGCCCCGGTGGAGAGCGTTACTGCTGGTACCAGTGCACCATCAAGGGGGGGCGCGAGGGCCGGCAGCTGGATGCCATCACCCTGGCACAGGCATGTGAAAAACTGGGGGCCGGGGAAATTCTGCTCAACTGTATCGACCGTGACGGTACCAACCGGGGATTCGATATCGAACTGATCCGGGCGGTGACCGGAGCCGTCTCGATACCGGTCATCGCTTCCAGTGGGGCCGGCTCCGTGGATCATTTCCAGGAGGTATTCACCGCCACTGAGGCCGAATCGGCCCTGGCTGCCGGCATATTCCACCGCCGGGAGGTGCCCATCGAGTCGGTAAAGAACCATCTGAAGGATACGGTTGAAATTCGGGTGTAACCCGGGTGAGACTCATCTGACGGGCACTCGTTGCAGCCGTCGAATGCGTCCCGGCGATCTGGTTGGGCAAAGTATTTCTCAGTTTTGTGTCCAAAATTGCCCAAAACCGGTCGACCCCACTTTTGGAATATTACCGTATCCATCCGATATGGCTATTAAAATATGTAAGCATTGAAATGGCACAAGTGATGCTTAGCGTAATAGTACCATGAAAAAAACGGATCAAAACCGCAATCCAATGAAGGAGATGGTTCGGCGCTATCGGAAAAAATTCCGAATCCCCGAAAATCTGGACAACTATTCCAAGCGGGACTATAACGCAGCCGAACAAAAATATGTGAAGATGTGCCTCACCCGCGGCAAGTGCTGATGCATTTATTCAGCGAAGAGCTGTAACCGGGCTGTCGCACGAACCATCCCTTCCATGCCCCGGGCTCGTTTGGGCTAAACTCTCCGTTTATAACCCTTTGGCAACCCCACCCGCATAATGTAACCGTATTTTTCCGCCAGGCTGAAAGCGATATCGGTACCCGTTAAAACCAGTCGTGGCATGCAGGCTTTACTTTGGATCATTTGCGGCTTACAGTATGGCCGAAAATGACCTGCTGCTGCACGGCAGCAGGCTTGAGCGAACAGCGGAACAAGTGAATTCAGCGCAAATGAAGCAATGGTAACTGGAGGCAGCATGGACGATCTGAAAAACAAGATCTTGGGAAAAATGAGGGAGCTGACGCTTGCTTCTTTTGCCACGGTCACCGAAGACGGGAAACCGTGGGTTCGATACGTGGCGGTAAAGGCCGACGATGATATGAATATATGGTTTGCCACCTTCAAGACATCGCGCAAGATTCGCCAGGTATCTGCGAACCCGGATGTCCATCTCTTGCTGGGGGTGACCGATCTGCCGACAGCAGCATCCTGGGTCCAGATCCAGGGGCGGGCAGAATTCCTGGAAGATGCGGAAACCAAAAATGCAGTCTGGTACAGCATGCTGGAGCCGATGTTCACCGGTCCGGACGATCCGAATTACATCGTTTGCAAAATCGTACCATACCGGATCGAGCACTATAGCATGAACCGCCAGGAGCCGGAGGTTTGGAAAGTCTGATCCGAACAACAGTTGCAATGGTTGCACTTTTCATCTGCTTAAGGCAATGATGCGAACCAGATTCGACACTGGTGTTTCCGCTAATCATTTCCGTGAACAGCAGATGGCACCAAAACCGGTTAGAAAAGGGCGTTTTCGGAGCTGGGGCAGGGTTTGAAAGAAATGATCGGCACCCTGCATTACTTCCAGTCAGGAGCAGGTTGATATGGCTTCCATGGAAAAACTGATGCGCAGCTGCGTTGAAATCGGCAAAGCGGTCACTGCGACACTAAACGTAGATCAAATCCTGAGCATCATTCTCGATCGGCTGAGTGAGTTGATTCCAGCCCGGAACTGGACCTTGTACCTGCTCGACCCGGTGGATCAGACCCTCGTATTCGAGGTTGTGGTGGGAGTGGACAAAACATCGCTGGAGAATATTCGCATTCAGCCGGGAGAAGGAATCGCCGGACAGGCCGCCCGAACGGGTCTGCCGGTTCGGATACCCTCCAATGTGTACAGCGATAAACGGTTCAATGAGCAAGTCGACCAGATCACCGGTTTTAAAACCGAATCGGTCATCTGTCTGCCGCTGATCGCTCGCGGCAGCGTCATCGGTGTCCTGGAGTTGATTAACCCCGAAGACCCGGAACTCTTCGACGACGCATTTCTGCCGGTTTTCCTACTGCTGTCCGATTTTATGGCCATTGCCATCGTCAACGCCCGCAACTACGAAAAGATCAATCAGCTGGTGATAACCGACGATGTCACCGATCAATACAACACCCGATTTATGCACGAGCATCTGGACCACCTGGTTAATAAGGGACTTGAATTTTCGCTGGTCTTTTTGGATCTGGATGACTTCAAACAGATCGTGGATACCCACGGCCACCAGCTGGGAAGCCGGGTACTCAAAGAAGTGGCCACGATGATATTCACGCGACTGGATCCGAATGACCGACTGGTCCACTACGGTGGGGACGAGTTTGTGATCGTGCTGCCGAACAAAGATAAAAACAAGGCCATCTCCACCGTGGAAGACATCCGCGCAGCACTGGGCGAAAGCGTGTTTTTACAATCCGAGAAATTACGCGTTCAGGTAGGGGCCAGTTTCGGCGTCGCCAGCTACCCCCGGGACGCCGCCGACAAGAAAACCCTGTTGCAGCTGGCCGACAACGCGCTTTACCGCAGCAAAGACCGCGGAAAGAACACCGTCACCGCAGCCTGAACCGCCGAAGACACCAACCGATCGGATCGGGTCGACTGTTTCGGCCAGGCACACCGATCACCTTTCGGCGGTATCTTCTTCGCTTGCATCTTGCCGCTGCGGCCTGTTTTCGGATTCAGCCGCCGGTTCGGCATCCGGCAGGATGCCTGCCATCAGCAGGCCGATATTGGCCACCTGCTCGCTGTCGGCGATGTCAAAGGTGTCCATGATGCGGCCGCCGAACATCACGGCAATGCGGTCGGAAAGCGCCAGCGCTTCATTCAGATCACCGGTGATCAGTATGATACCGGCCCGCTGGCGAGCTTTAAGCAACACCTGCCAGATATCCTCGGTGGCGCCGATGTCGAGGCCCTGGGTCGGCTGTTCGGCAACAATCAACCGCG
>JAHEIV010000255.1 GCA_024639205.1 Deltaproteobacteria bacterium
TCCTGGATCTTTTCGGTCAGCTCCGGGACAAAATCGAGGATATCGGCCACCACACCCACGTCGGCCACCTGGAAAATGGGGGCCTTGGGGTTTTTGTTCACCGCCACGATAAACGGGTTGCCCTTGATGCCGCCCATGTGCTGAAAGGATCCGCTGATGCCCAGCGCCAGATAAACTTTTGGTTTGACCGTTTGACCGGAGGTCCCCACCTGCCGGGATTTTTCCAGCCACTTGGCATCCACGATCGGCCTGGAGCACGAAACGACCGAGCCGATGGCCTTGGCCAGTTCATCGGCAATTTCAATGTTATCCTGGTCTTCGATACCACGCCCGACAGACACCAGCACGTCTTCCTTGGTGATATCCACATCGCCGACTTCCGCGGCCACCACCTCGATAAACTGTCGCCGGGCCGCCAGCTCGCCGATCTCCGATGACTTGTCCGCCACCTGCCCGCCGGCCGTGCGGCTTTCATCTGCCGGAAACGATCCCGGGCGACAGGTGAGCACCGCCCCGGCGCCAATGTCGCAGTTGACGTGGGTGCTGACCATTCCGCTGAATTCCTGCCGCACCGCTTTCAGCCGGTCGCCCTCTACACCTTCGATGTCCATCACGTCGGCCACATATGCGCTGTCCATCTTCACGGACAGCCCAGGCCCCAGATCCATTCCGAAGGTGTCGTGAGGCAGCAGCACAATCGCATCTGCGGGCAGTGTGTCGACCAGCAGTTTACGGATGACCTCGGCATTCGGGTAGGCCAGGGCCTGGTGGTCGAACTTCCAAACGTGCTTGTAAGATGCGGCCATCTGGTTGCACACCGTATCCAGATCCGCACCGGTACCGGTGACCAGGGCGGTCGCGCTTGCATCCGGTTGAATCTTTGCAGCCGCAGCGAGCAGCTCCAGCGCCGTATCGTCCGGCACACCGTTTTTATGAGCAATATAGGCAAATAGCTGTCCGGCCATTATTTGATCCCTCCCTTGGCTTTCAACAGTTCAATCAGTTTGTCGATGATCTCCTCGGTGCTGCCTTCCAGCATCTCGGCGCCTTCACCGAGCTCGGGAACGAAGTAATCGACCCGTTTGAGCCGGGCGCCGGCGGCACCGAGCGTATCGGCGGCAAGCCCGAGATCGGAAATGCCGTGAACCGGTATATCCACGGATGCCACCTTGCGGATGCCCCGAATCCCCACGTAGCGGGGTTCGTTGATCCCGGTCTGGATGGAAAGCACGCAGGGCAGCTCGATTTCGTTCATCTCCTGATTGCCGCCCTCGATCTCACGACCGACGAGAATTTTGCTGCCGTCGTTGAGCTCGATCCTGTTGACCACCGATGCATAGGGCCAGTCCAGCATGGCCGCCAGCATCCCGCCCACCTGACCGGCTCCGTCGTCAGCCAGTGCCCCGGTGAGCACCAGGTCGTAGTTGCCTTTTTCGATCTCGGCTTTCAGGATTGCGGCCACCGCCCGGCCGTCCGAGCCTTCGAATGCGTCGTCCATCAGGTGCACACCGCTATCGGCCCCCATGGCCATCTCCCTGCGCAGCACCTCTTCGGATTCTTCGTCTCCCACCGTCACCACGGTTACCGAGCCTCCCGCCTTGTCGCGGATCTGAATGGCCTCCTCGACCGCGTAATTGTCCCACTCGTTTACCGAGTAGACCAGATCATCGCGCTGGATGTCCGAGCCGTCACGGTTCAGCTCGATCTCGTTTTCGGCGGTGTCGGGCACCCGCTTGACGCACACTAAAATTTCCATAACTGTTCCCTCCAGAATAAGTTATCCGTGTTGCAGGTAATTATAACTTGTAATGGGCAATCCGCTGGATGTCATTTGACCCATTTATTACTTTACCTCGTAAGGCGCCTGCTGCTGCAGCTGTCCGGCTACCAGTTCACACCAATCGATGGCCTCCAGCTCTCCTTCCAGCCCGGCCACCTTGATGCCGTCTTCCAGGTTTACCAGGCAAAAAGGACAGGCGGTGACGATCACCCGGGCACCGGCCTCCTGGGCCATGCGGGCCCGGATCACCCCCATGCGCTGCTGCTCTTCCTCCGGTTCGTAAAAAAGCATCAGTCCGCCGCCGCCACAGCAAAAAGAGCGATCCCGGCTGCGCTGCATGTCGATGCGCTGCAGGCCAGAAATGGCATCCAGCACCTTGCGCGGCTGCTCGTAAAGCCCGTTGTGGCGTCCCAGGTAGCAGGGATCGTGATAGGTGTAGCGCCTGCTATCATCTTTCAGCGGTTTGAGCCGCAATCGCCCTGAATTCAGTGCCTGCAGCACCACCTGGCTGATGTGCTCCACCGGCGGCAGCTCCTGGTAATCCTTGCACAGCGCGTTGTACGCATGCGGATCGGCCGTAACGATTCGGGAGACATCGCTTTCCAGGATAGCCTCCGTGTTGGTTTCCTTCAGGTCCTGGTAGAGCATCTCCTCTCCGAAACGCCGGGCCTCGTGACCGCTGTCTTTT
Source organism: Deltaproteobacteria bacterium (assembly GCA_024639205.1). GTDB lineage: Bacteria > Desulfobacterota > Desulfobacteria > Desulfobacterales > SG8-13 > SG8-13. The sequence continues at coordinate 2,469 of JAHEIV010000255.1, forward strand.
TCCTTCGGGCCGAGAATGCCGAAATCCTCGCCGGCGGCGGCCAGCAAAACGGCCGTGGCCCGGGCGATTTCCTGCATCCGGTCGTCAAAGGAGGAAATGCTGTCCACAAAATAGAGCGTCTCCGCGGACTCTTTGCGGTCGAGTATTTTCACCGCGCAGCGGCTGCGAAACTCCTCGCCGGCAGCCCAGTCGGCCCGTTTTCTTTCCATTTTACCCCAGGGATTGCCTCTTTTTTCGAGCGCCTGCAAGGGCTTTTGCAACGATTGGGGGACATTGCCCTCATCCACCATGGCCCGGCGGACATCGACGATTTTGTCGATGTATTCGATCAGTACCGGACACTCTTCCTCGCAGGCCCCGCAGGTGGTGCACGACCAGATCTCGTCTTGCTCTAAGACCTTGCCCATCAGCTCTTGATTGTCCCCGACGGCCACTCCCAGCAGCGGATACTTGCCGTAAATGTGATCGCGGCATTTGATGGAGATAAAGCGCGGTGAAAGCGGGCGGCCGGCGGCGTTGGCCGGACAATTGTCGGAACAGCGCCCGCAGTCTACGCAGGAATAAAAATCGAGTACGTGTTTCCAGGTGAAATCCTCGGCTACCTTCACACCGAAAGACGGCAGGTCGTCGAGCTTTTCGTCCGGCACTCCCCAGCGGACCGGCTTGACGGTGCCCTTGTCGAGCTTCATGAAAAATACGTTGAAAAGGGAGGTGATGACGTGAAAGTGCTTGCCCAGCGGCAGAAAACAAAGAAAAAAGAAAAAGATGGTCTCGTGCAGCAGGTAGGATCCCAGGTGCAACCCTTGCAGGGTTTGCAGGGAAACGGGCTGGAGCAGTCCGGTGGCGATCCAGGCGCCGGTGCCCGGCACAAAGGTTTCGGCGGCAAGTCCGCTGCGCAATCCGGCGGCAGCCGCCGATCCTTCAAACACCATGTCGCAGGTCACCAGACCGGTGATCAAACACAGCACCAGCAGGGCTTCGGCTGTGTGCTCCTTGCCGTAACGTGGCGGCACGCTGTAGCGGGCCGGTTTAAAAATTCCGCGGCGAACCATCAGCACTATCGCTGCCACCAGCACAAAGCTGCCGGCGATGTCCTTGAGCGCCGAATAGATATGCCCCAGACCGCCGCCAAAACCCGGCAGCACGAATCCGTCGAAGATGCCGATAAACACCAGGGTAAGGGAGCGTACGGATAGAATCAAAAATCCGGAAAACAGCAGGATGTGCAAAACCCCCGGCAGCAGGTAGCGCGGGTGCCGGTATTGTCCCAGCCAGAACTTGACGGTGCCGGCCACCCGCTCGGAGATTCTGCCGAAACGAGGATCCGCTGCGGCCTTGCGAAGCGGCTGCAGGCGCCGTAAGATGATGTAGCCAAAGACGGTAATCCCCACCAGCGGTATGGCGATAAACAGCCAGGCGCCGGGCAATCCGAAATAGAGGGCTTTTGCCGGTGAGATCAGCGCTGCGTCCATTGAAACCCCCGTTTCTGCATTAGAAATGAATGAACATTCATTCAGTATGTATCCTGCGGGATCGACCCTGTCAAGTCAAAAAATGTTTCTGCCGGCGGGCGGGACCGTGTCGAATCGATGCTATCGGCTGGCGTACCGATTCATGCAAACATGAAATCGATTGATCATCAACAGTTGAAAAAAAATACATTCCATTATACAAAAAACCAAAGAAACACAACTCATATTGATTTGGAGAGGAGACCGTTGATGGCAACCTGATTGCAACCGCAAGGAGGTGACCGTGACCAGTGAAACTGCATACCAGGCCAAACCATGGTTGGCAAGCTATGAAAAGGGAATCCCGGCGACAATCGATTACGAGAATGTTTGTCTGCCGGAATTTCTAACCCGTTCGGCGAACCAATTTGCAGACAAACCGGCCCTGAATTTTCAAGGCTACCAGATCACCTACCGCCAGCTAAAGGAAATGACCGATCGATTCGCCACGGCCCTGGCAGCCTTCGGTGTGAAAAAAGGCGACCGGGTAGCCATCTTGCTGCCGAATCTGATTCCCTGCGTGGCCGCGTACTACGCCATTTTGCAGATCGGCGGTATTGCCGTCATGAACAATCCGCTCTATTCCGATCGGGAACTCGAACACCAGTTCAACGACTCGGGCTCCCAGCTGCTCATCACCCTGGATCTTCTCGGCAACCGCATGATCGACCTGAGACCCAAAACCCGGATCCAGCAGATCATTTACACTTCCATCGGCGACTACCTGCCGTTTCCGAAAAACCTTTTGTTTCCCCTGGTGGGCAAAAAAAAGAAGCTGGCTGCCGACGTCAAACCGGCCGAGCAGGTCTACCGCTGGAAGCAGGTTATCGCCGAGCACGCTCCGAATCCGCCACAGGTGGAACTGTCGTTTGAAGAGGCGGCCATGTATCAGTACACCGGGGGAACCACCGGTGTGTCCAAAGGCGTCATCCTGACCCACGCCAACTTGAGCAAAAACGTCCAACAGGTCCGCAGCTGGTTTCCGACCTTTCGGGAAGGGGCGGAAGTCATGCTGGGCGCGCTTCC
>JAHEIV010000256.1 GCA_024639205.1 Deltaproteobacteria bacterium
TTTTCAAGCTGTTCCATTTTTTTCATGGGACCTCCAAGTTCAACCAAACCAGAAAACCACAGCGGTGATATTTATGAAACGCTATATGTAATGCCTATTTTAATTTAAATCAAGCGATTTTATTTTAGGGAAGCGGATCATTGTGCGTCAACCGGTCGAGGATGATAGCCGCGGCTGATCTTACGGACAGGTGGTTGTAATCCGCATGGCCTCTTATCGGTGCAAGAATATAATCCGCCTGTTCCAAAACGCTGTCCGCCAGCCCCCAAGCGGTTCCGAACATCAGCACCCAGGGGCGGTTTTCGCTATCTCGCAGCATCTGCCGCAGGCGGTCATGGCCGATGCTGCGATCATGGCGGCGGGCGCTTGTAGCAACCGTCACAGGACCGGCTGTTGCGGCAATGCCGGCCGACAGACCGGTTATCACCTCTTCGAGTGTCTCCCGGACGGCTATTGCCTCCAGCGCCTGCTTTCTTTTGGGATTGTAGGTCGCTCCTGCTCCCCGGGTCCAATGACCGATCAGGTTTCCAACGAGCTGCCGCTGATCCAGCAGCGGGGTGACCACCGAGAAGCTGCCGACACCATAGGTTCTGGCCAATCTGGAGATATCATGCAGATCCAGGTTGGTGACGGCAGAAGTGATGGTGCGGCCGTTTTTATTTAACACCGGATGGTGAATCAGGGCCAGGTGAAGATTGTGCACGGATAATCTTTTCGATGTCGTTTTGCCAGTTTTTCAGGATTTCGACCTCCCGTCGGCTCAATGTGCGCTTTTCCAGGAGATCTGTGCGTTTCAATACGGTGCGGATCAGTGCGGATTCCAGCCGCCATTCATCGATTTCCCGATGGTTTCCGGAAAGAAGAACCCCGGGAGGCGATTTTCCCTCAAATTCCGGCGGGCGCGTAAAATGCCCGCAGTCGAGAAGCCCGTCGGAAAACGAGTCTTTTTCCGCGGACGACTCTCCGCCCAGCGAGCCGGGAATCAGACGGGTGAGCGCTTCGATAACAATCATGGCCGGCAGCTCCCCGCCGGTGAGCACGTAATCACCGATGGATATCTCCAGGTCGACATAATCGTGCAGTATCCTGTCGTCGATGCCCTCATAGCGACCGCACAACAAAACAATGGATTCCAAGGATTTGAGCTTGCCGGCCATGGTCTGGTCGAATCGGCGACCTTGCGGGCTGAGCAGAGCAACTGTCGCTGAAGGCGCCATTTCCCGGGCGGACCGAATGGCGGCCGCCAGTGGTTCGGGTTTCATCACCATACCGCAGCCGCCGCCATAAGGCCGGTCGTCGGTGACCCGGTGTTTGCCGGATGCAAAATCCCTGATATTCACTGTTTGCAGCGAAATCAGTTTCCGTTCAATGGCCCTCCGGACGATTCCGTGCTCCTGAAACGATGTGAACATCTCGGGGAAAATCGTTAGTGCGATAAATTTCATCCGCTGCTCGACAATAGCCGGAACCTGCCTACAAATCCTGAGGCAGGTCGACCCGCATTATGTTGCTTTCCAGGTCGATCTCCCGCACGATCGATTCGACGGCCGGAATCAGCACTTCATCACCGTCTTTTTTGCCTTCGGCGTTCGATCGGACCACATAAACGTCGTTGCTTCCGGTGGGAATAATTGACGCGAGCCGCCCGAGAAATCGACCTTCCGTCGTGTATACGGAAAGACCGATTAAATCAAACCAGTAGTAAGTGCCTTCTTCGGGTTCGGGCAGGCTGGATTTGAGAATCAGCAGCTCGGAGCCAACCAGGCTCTCGGCTTGATCGCGATTGGTTACACCGTCCAAGGCAAGCAGGATGCAGCGGGTGTGGGGTTTTGCCCATCGTATGATGTAGGTGCGCTCCTGCCCCTGCGGCTGCCGAACGATAATGGAACTGTTGGGTATGTAGATGGACAGGGATTCAGCATAAGAGAACACTTTGCTGGTTCCATTCAGTCCGTGGGCTCCCACAATTCTGCCAATTAAGACAACTTCGTTTGGCTCCACGGACTTATTCGATGATTTCCAGCACAGTGCGTTTTTTGATCTTGGCAGATGCGGCACTTAAGATGGTACGCATCGCTCGCGCCGTTCGGCCCTGCTTCCCGATCACTTTCCCCAAGTCCTCTTTCGCAACCTTCAACTCGAGTACCGATGTTTGATTACCCTCCACCTCGGAAACAAAAACCTGTTCCGGATGGTCCACCAGTGCCTGCGCAATGTAGCTGATCAGATCTTTCATCGCTCCATCTCCTTTTTTGGTGGTTTCGCGCTGGGGGTATCAACATTTATGGTATGGAACTTTATGCACTATTGGTATAAAAGCCTTCTTTTTTCAAAAGGTTTTTGACCGTGTGTGTCGGGGTGGCACCCTTATCGATCCAGTATTTGACTCTTTCCGCTTTCAGATCCACCGCTGCCGGGTCCTGTGCCGGGTTGTACGTTCCCACTTTTTCCAGAAACTTGCCGTCTCTGGGGGCCTCGCTGTCTGCCACTACGATCCGGTAGAAAGGCCGTTTTTTTGCTCCGTGTCTCGCCAATCTGATTTTCACTCCCATTTCGAATTCCACTCCTTCAGAAGGGCAGCATGCCACGCTGCAATCCGCGCATACCGCGTTGGTTGAGTTTTTTCATCATCTTCAATACTTGTGTGTAATTTTTCAACAGTCGGTTGACATCCTGTATGCTCGTGCCGCTGCCGTGAGCGATTCTGCGACGGCGACTGCCGTTGATCATTTGATGTTTATGGCGCTCTTGCCTTGTCATGGAATTGATGATTGCCTCGATTTTCACCAGTTCGCCATCATCCACCTGCAAATTTTTGAACTGCTTGCTGCCCCCCACCCCGGGAATCATTTTCACCAGATCCGACAGCGAGCCCATTTTGCGCACCTGGACCATCTGGTCTCGGAAATCCTCGAGACTGAACTGGCTTTTGCGCAGCTTTTTTTCGAGTTCGGCGGCCTGCTTTTCATCCACCACCGCCTGGGCTTTTTCGACGAGCGTCAACACATCACCCATACCCAGAATGGTGGAGGCCATGCGATCGGGATGAAACGGCTCCAATTGATCGAGTTTTTCACCCACACCGATAAACTTGATCGGTTTGCCGGTGACCGCCTTTATGGACAGCGCCGCACCGCCGCGGGCATCGCCGTCCATTTTGGTCAGGATGACACCGCCGATATTCAGCGCTTCGTCAAAAGAGCCGGCGATGTTGACGGCATCCTGTCCGGTCATGGCGTCGGCAACCAGCAGGATGTCAGAAGGCCCAACCGCTTCCTTGATGGCCTGCAGCTCCTCCATCAGCTGCGTATCGATGTGCAGTCGACCCGCCGTGTCGATCAGCAAAGTGTCACATCCGGCCTTTAGGGCCGCCGGACGGGCGTCCCGGCAAATCTTCACCGGGTCCATTTCCGTTGTAGCGGCAAACACCGGAGCGGAGATCTGGTCCCCGAGCCTGGTGAGCTGATCGATGGCGGCCGGTCGAACCACGTCGGCGGGCACCAAATAGGGCTTGCGTCCCAACCGGTTTAAATGTATGGCAAGTTTTCCGGCTGTTGTCGTTTTCCCGGAGCCCTGCAGGCCGACCAGCATCACACAAAACGGCGAGGGGCCCGCCAGGGTGAGCGATTCGTTGCGGGAACCCATCAATGCGGTCAGTTCCTCATAAACGATTTTTACCACCTGCTGGCCGGGAGTCAGGCTTGCCATTACTTCCTGGCCCAGGGCGCGCTGTTTGATGTCCGCGATAAACTGCTTGGCGACCCGGAAATGGACGTCGGCCTCCAATAAGGCCATGCGAACTTCTTTCAGGCCGGCATCGATGTTGTTTTCGGTCAGCTTGCCGTGCCCCTTCAGCTTTTTGAAGGCCGCATTGAGTTTATCGCTTAAGTTCTCGAACATATAGCACCGATCACCGTTTCATAGACGAAAAAAGCGCACTACCTAATATGATATCAAGATTGTGTCAAGCTGGACTTTTTGCTGTTACATGGCTGCCGGCAGCGTCGGAGTCGACTGCAGCTGGCCGTGAAATGGGCTTTTGCCCGCTGCCGACCCGGGCGGTAAAACAAGTGTATTTACGGCTTTTCCCGCTTTTAGCACGCACCGCACCGTATTCTACTATCTGTTATCCTATTAGCCCATTCAAAACCCAATTGCAAACAAAATGATCGCGAAAACCGATATCATGGATCTTTCCCCCGGGCAGCTCTCACGGTGGCTGGCCGACAGAGGCATCGCATCCTATCGCGGTGCTCAGATCCGCAGATGGATATATCAGCGCCAGGCCGACTCGTTTGCGGCCATGACCGATCTCGGCAAAGAGCTGCGCAAGCAACTTGACGCAGCGTTTACGATCGGCCGGCTGCAGCGGGTCCGGGTGGAGCAGTCTCGAGATGGTTCTAAAAAATACCTCTTCAGGCTAGCTGACGGCAACCGTATCGAAAGTGTGCTGATACCCGAACGAGGACACTGGACGCTTTGCATTTCGAGTCAAGCGGGATGCGCTCTGGGCTGCCGCTTCTGTTTGACCGGCAGGGGCGGTCTGATGCGCAATCTGACCCGAGGGGAAATCATTGCCCAGGTACGCGACCTTCGGCAGGAGCTCGATGATCCCGATCGACTCACCAACATCGTGCTGATGGGTATGGGCGAGCCGCTGGCCAACTTCGACAATGTCGTCGGTGCCTTGGATACGATGCTCGACAGCTCCGAAGGGTTCGGTCTCGCCGGTCGCCGCATCACACTTTCCACCGCCGGCCTGGTGCCGCGACTGGAAGAGCTGGGTGGCCGGCTGCCGGTGAATCTGGCGGTTTCACTGAATGCAACGGACAATCGGACGCGGGACTGGTTGATGCCGATCAACAAAACCCATCCCATCGAGCAGCTGCTGGATGCCTGCCGGCGCTATCGCCTCATGCCGCAACGACGCATCACTTTCGAGTATATTCTGATCAAGGGGGTCAATGATTCTGAAGCCGACGCACTTCGGCTGGTTCGACTGCTG